>VBOS01000449.1 GCA_005893185.1 Candidatus Eiseniibacteriota bacterium | reverse complement strand
CACGATCGTCCCGGGCTTCAAGTTTCGCAAACCCTCCACCCAAGACGCCGCCGAAGGGTACGGCGTGAAAGCGGTGCTGTTCACGGCCCAGAAGCCCTGACCGAGCTGCTCATCAGATCGGGGATCGCCGCCCGCACCCGGAAGCGCGCTCGCGCTGCTGAGACCGGAGCGCACCCCCCCCGAGGATAGGGTTGCCTCTGCGGTGCCTCCGGCGACACATGAGGTCCACGACCCTCTGGCGAGCGCTTGTTCCGGCGCCTAAGATGGAATCCGGAGCCTCTCGTGGCCGACTTGCTCGCCCGCTTGGGAGCCGCCCTCATCGGGCGTTACACGATCGAGCGCGAACTCGGTCGCGGTGGGATGGCCACGGTGTACCTCGGCCGGGATCTCAAGCATCATCGCGCCGTCGCGATCAAGGTGCTGCGGCCCGAGCTCGCCGCGGCGCTCGGCCCCGAGCGCTTCGTGCGCGAAATCGAGATCGCCGCGGGACTCACGCACCCGCACATCCTGCCCCTTCACGATTCGGGGGAAGCCGACGGCTTCCTCTATTACGTCATGCCATATGTCGAGGGCGAATCCCTCCGGGACCGACTCAACCGAGAGAAACAGCTCTCCATAGACGACGCCACCCAGATCGCTCGAGAGGTGGCGAGTGCCCTGGCCTATGCGCATAGCCATAACGTAGTCCATCGCGACATCAAGCCCGAGAACATCTTGCTGGTCTCGGGGCAGGCGGTGGTGAGCGATTTCGGGATCGCGCGAGGTATACGCGCCGCTGGTGGCGAGAAGCTGACCGCGACCGGGGTGTCGGTGGGCACCCCGATCTACATGAGCCCGGAACAGGCGGCGGGGCGCGGGCCAGTCGACGGTCGGGCCGACATTTACAGTCTCGGGTGCGTGCTCTACGAGATGCTATCCACCAGCATCTCGTGGCCGAGCCGCCGCGAATCGCGGCGATCCGCGGGGCGGTTCCTACACCGATTGCGGCGACGATACGCCGCGCGCTTGCGAAGGTGCCGGCCGACCGTTTCGCGACCGCGGCGCAAGTTGTCGCAGCGCTCGCGGAACCGTCTTCCGCGGTCCACGAACCCGTCTCTGGGCCTCCGACCGCAGTCCGCCGCGTGCGCCGCGTGGTGGCGCTAGGTGCCGTGGTCGGGGCGCTCGTGGTAATCGCTGTAGTCGCGAGCGGCATATGGCGCGCAGGGTCCAAAGGGACCGCTGTTCAGTCGCTAGCCGTGCTACCGCTTGCCAACCTTTCCATGGACTCCAGTCAGGGGTATTTCGCTGACGCGATGACCGATCTCATGATTACCCACCTGGCGAGGAGCCCGTACCTCCGTGTCACGTCGCGCACCTCGACCCTCCGTTACCGCGGAGGTCAGAAGTCGATCCCTGACATCGCGCGCGAGTTGCACGTTGATTTGGTGGTGGAAGGCTCGGTGGTGCGGGAAGGCCAGCGGGTGCGGATTACGGCGCAGCTCATCCGGGCGCCGACCGATGAACATGTCTGGGCGAACACCTTCGAGCGTGATTTCTCCCACGTCCTGGCACTCCAACAGGACGTCGCCCAGGCGATCGCGGAGCAGATCGGTGTCAAGCTGGCGCCGTGGCGGACGGCTGCCGCGCCAGCGGCGAATCCCCAGACGCAAGAAGAATACCTGCGGGGGATCTACTACTACGGCATGGGCGACATGATGAAGAGCGCTGCAGCGCTCGAGCACGCGGTCATGCTGGATCCGGACCACGCCCTGGCCTACGCCGCCCTCGCGCGCACCTACTACTTCATCGCGTTCTTCGGGGACCTCCCACCCAAGGAGGCCTTCCAGCGCATGGAGGAAGCGGCCACCAAGGCCCTCGCCAAGGACCCGACCCTGGCGTCGGCGCATGGCTCGCTCGCGCTGGTCAAGCTACACCGCGATTGGGACTGGGCCGGCGCGGAGCAGCACTTCCGCCGCGCCCTCGAGCTGAATCCCAGCAACGCCGACATTCACCACGATTACGCCCACCTTCTTCTGGTGATGCGGCGCGACCGTGAGTCCGTGACTGAGACCGAGCGGGCGGTGGCTCTCGATCCCTTCAATCCGATGCTCAACGCGTGCCTGGGATGGCACCGTCTCTTCGCGGGCGAGTACGATCAAGCCATCGAGGCGGCCACCCGGGCCCTGCAGATCCAGCCCGCTAACTTCTGGGCTCGGATGAACCTGGGGTGGGCGTACGAGCAGAAGGCCATGTATCCCGAGGCCCTGACGGAGTTCAAGACGGCATCCGAGCAGAAACCCATGTCCATGGGCATGAGCTCGCAGATGGGAGAGACCGCTACGGATCACCCGATGTCGATGCAGATGGCCGCCGAGGCGGCGCGCATAACCGCCAGCCGCGCGGACCTGGTCGTGCTTGCGACCGCGTCGCTCGGCCATGCCTTGGGCACTGCCGGGGATCGCCCCGGAGCGCGAGCAGTGCTGGATCGGCTGCTGCGGCAGCGGCAGCACCAATACGTTTCGCCGTATGATGTCGCGCTCGTCTACGCCGGATTGGGCGACAAGGACCAGGCACTGGACTGGCTCCAACGAGCTTACCAGGAACGATCGAGCCTTCTGGTCTTCGCCCTCCGGGAGCCCCGGCTCGCGCCGCTCCGCACCGAGCCCCGTTTCGCCGCGCTGATGCGGGAGTTCGCGCTCCCGCAATAACTCTGTATTCCGTGCCCGGCGGGGCCGTCGGATGTGACACTATCGCTGGCAGTGCCTGAAACCCACCCGGCGAAGTCAGAGGAGCCGAGCCTTCCGAGTCCCCCGAAGACGGTTCTTCGGAGCGCTTCTGGCGCAATCTCCAGACGGGTTACGAGGTGGAGAGCTTGCCGATCGTCTTGTGCTCCGCTTGACTGACCGCCCCTAGC
>VBOS01000065.1 GCA_005893185.1 Candidatus Eiseniibacteriota bacterium | reverse complement strand
GAGTAGATGTAGTAGCCCCACGGATCGTTGTCGACCATCACGTAGACCGGCAGCTTCTTCTCCTCGTGGAGCCGGCGGGCGAGCCGGCGGACGCCGCGGGGCGGCTGGCCGTTGCCGGTCAGGAGCACGCAGTTGTACTTCTTCCAGAACTTGTCCTCCGAGAGCCGGTTCCACTGCGTGCCTTTCTCCACCAGCAGGACGAAATCCGCAGTGCACTTCTGGATCTCCACGTACTCGGGCTCGACGATCGAGGGCACGGAATAGCCGCCCTTGCCGAGCCGCGAGCAGTCGACGCGGTCGCCGTCGTCGCCGAGGACCAGCGGGCCGACGACGCTGCCGCCGTTCTCCGCGCGCACGTGCAGCTCCTCGCGCAGCTCGGCGAGCGACACCTCGAGGTCCTCGATGATGGGGTCGGACTCGTCCTGGGTGTCGAACGTGTTCTCCTGCGAGTTCTTGATGGTGTGCTTGGTGCGGTAGTAGATCTCGCGCAGCGAGGTCGTGAGATCCGCGCGGCGCAGCTCGGCGAGCGACACCTCGAGGTCCTCGATGATGGGGTCGGACTCGTCCTGGGTGTCGAACGTGTTCTCCTGCGAGTTCTTGATGGTGTGCTTGGTGCGGTAGTAGATCTCGCGCAGCGAGGTCGTGAGATCCGCGCGCTGCAGCTCGGCGAGCGCATCGGCGACGAGCATCGTCTGCATGAACTTCTTGGCCATGCCGACATTGAAGAACGTGCGTTCCTGTTTCTTGTTTCCCATCTCGATCAAGCCCTTGCGCTCGTTGAACGACACGTTCGAGAGCGCCCGGATCGGGATCGCGAACGCCGGGTCCTTCGATCGCTGGGCGGCGGTGATGACGACATCGGCCATGCCGACCAGCTTGGTCTCGACGCTGCCGGCCGCTTTCTGCTTCTTCGCCTTCGGCGCCGGATCCGTCTGGGCTTCGACGCCGGCCGTCCTCGGCGCTGCCTTCGCTCTGGCCATGTCGCTCAGCTCCTCTTCCGGGTTTTCTTCGCGGCGCCGGTCGTCCGGCCCTTGCGCGGTTGTTTCGCTTCCGCCGCCGGCTCTTCTTCGGCAGGCGCTTCCTCACCGACCTCGGCCGCATCGGCCTTCATCCTCGCCTTGGCACGGGCCGCCCCGCCCTTGCGCGCCTTCTTCGGCTCCGCTTCGGCCGGCGCCTCCTCATCGACCTTCACCTTCCGCGCCTTCTTCTTCGCAGGCTCCGGCGCCTCGGCTGCCTCCTGCGCCGGCTCGGCGACCGCGACCTCGCCTTCGACTCCCTCCTCGGTCACGATGATCGAGTCGGGCAGGCCCTCGGGGCCGGCTCCGGTCTTGCCCAGCAACTCGTCGGTCTTGAGGCCGCCGGTCTTCGACTTCGCGATCTTCTGGAGCTGCTCCTTGATCTTCTCGGCCGGGAGCTTTCCGCCCTTCAGGCGATTGCAGGCGTCCACGACCTCCTCGATGTAGAGCGCGAAGATGTTGCGCCGCCGGAACTCGCTCTGCGCTCGGCCCTGCCGCCTCAGGAAAACGCCGAGCCTGCGGCCGCACTCACGCAGCGCCAGCGTGATCTCCTTGCGGATCTCGTCGTAGTCGGCGATCGCCTCCTTGGATTCGCTGGTGAACGGCACCCACACCGATGCCATGTGGACGAAGATCACCATCGGCCCTTGCGGCAGCGCGCCGCGCGACTGGCTGATGCCGTAGTTGCGCCACTTGGTGTCCACCGCCGCCTTGTAGGTCGCGCACGCGGACTGCTGGTAGAGCAGCGGCACGCGGTTCGCGTAGCGGATCACCCGTGCCAGCTCGGTATCGCCCTCCTCCTCCTCGCCTTCGGCGAGCGGCTGCGCCTCCTCTTTCGCCTTCGCCTTGGACTTGTCGTCCGGCTTGTCGCTCTCCGCCGGCCGGCTGCCGAAGGCCAGCCCCGCTTCGATCGCGAAGGGATTGCCGCGATACACGGCGGGCGGCCGGCTCACGGCCGTGTAGAACTCGCCTTTGATCTGGTTGTAGAGGCCGGAGAGGAGCGCCTTCTCGCCGATGGGGGAGAGGCAGTTCGTGGGCGGCGCCATGATCTTGGTCGCCTGCAGCGTCTTGTAGACCGCCTCGGCCGCCTCGCCCGCGACATCGCGCGGGCGCGCGTTGGCGGATACCCCGGCGTTCTTGCAGATCTCCTTCGCCAGCTCCGACGAGACACGGCAGAAGTCGGCGGCCAGGAAGCCCGAGAGCGAGTGGCTATTGGTGTCGTGCAGCATCTTGAGCAGCATGCCGAGCTCGATGCCGTACGGGTGGGGCTTGATCTCGCGCGGCGGCTCCGGAAGCTCCTGAACCGTGCGCTGGAAGCCCTTGGTCTCGCCTTCCACCGTGTGATAGGTGAGCGACACGTGCGGGTTGGCGATCGAGATCTGCTCCAGGTACTCGTCCACCGATGTGCGCCCCTTCTGGTACTTCCCTTCCACCTCGAGCGCGACCTGCGTCCCGCGCGGCTGGTCCCAATCGATCTTCTTGCTCTCGTGAACGATCGGCTCGTTCTTCTTCGTATCGATCTGGACCTCGAAGAAGTGCGCAGCCGTCTTCGGACTGGTGCGCGAGATGATCTGCACCGGCTTGCCGGTCGTGAGCTGGCCGTACATGCCGGCCGCTGAGATCCCGATGCCCTGCTGGCCGCGACTCATGCGGAGCCGGTGGAACTTGGAGCCGTAGAGGAGCTTCGCGAAGATCTTCGGGATCTGCTGCCGCACGATCCCGGGGCCGTTGTCGGTCACCGTGATTCGGAACCGCGTCGCCTGGCTCGCCGGCAGCGGCGTGCCGTCTTCCGCGACGATCTCGAGCTTCACGACGACGTCGGGGAGGATGCCGCCCTCCTCGCATGCGTCGAGCGCGTTGTCCACCGCCTCCTTGACGCAGGTCAGGAGCGCCTTGCGCGGGCTGTCGAAGCCGAGCAGGTGCCGGTTCTTGGTGAAGAACTCGGAGACCGAGATCTCGCGCTGCTTGGCCCCCATCTCCTCGGCGGTGATGCCCTTCTCGGATCGCTTCGAGGCTCTCCGGGGCGCTGCGGCTTCGTCGTCGGCCGTCTCAGCTGGGGCCGGCTCCTCGGCGGGGGCCTTCGATCGCGCGCGGGCTTTGGCTTCCTTCGGCTCCGGCACGGGTTTCGGCTCGCGCGCGGCCTTCGCTTCGGGCTTGGCCTTGGCGCCGGGCCGCGCGGCTTTCCGCTTCGCGGTGGCGCCGGGAGCGGAATCGATCGGGGTGATGGTGGCGCGCGGGCTTGCCGCGACGCTCCGCCGGGCCGGCGCCGGGGTCGTGCGCGCCGCGCGTGCCGCGAGAGCCTTGGGCTTGGCCTCGTCGGCTCGTGCCCGCTTGGGTTTGCTTGCGCCGCGGCGGCGCCCCTCCGTGGGCTTCGTCACGGCGCCGCTCACGACTTCTTCGCCGGAGGCTTTGTCCTTGCTCGCCTTGCCGGCCGCGATCGCCTGCTTCGCGGTGGCGATCGCATCGTCCTTCTTGCCGTCCTTCATCTGCCAGCGCGCGAGCAGGGTGAGGTAGGCGTAGGCCTTCTGGACGCCGAGCGACTTGTCGAGCCACCCACGCCCCTCGTCGAGCGCGACCTCGTTCTGGAAGCAGAACCGCGCGGCGCTGAACGCCGTGCGCCAGTCGCTCGCCTTGGCCTTCGCCACGGAGTCGCGGCAGGCCGCGAGGACGTGGTTCGTCACCTCCACCTCGATGGGGACGGCGACGCGCAGGTTCTCCCAGTGGATCACGAGGGCGGCCTTGTTGCAGACCAGGTTGATGTTGTCGGTGACGGGGGCCATGTCGTCGAAGCCGATCCACAGCCATTCGCGGTAGGGCGCCGGCTGCGGCTTCACCTGGACGCGCATGACGTCCTTCGAGGGGTCGTAGACCGTGCCCCACACGTCGCTCTGCGAGTTGAGGATCACCGTCCACTCGTCCTTGCCGGGCACGGTCGCGAGGCCGTACTTGCCGGGCGGAAGCGTCTTGCCGCCGAACGTGATGGTGTCGGTGGTTGCGAACGTCGTGGCGTTGTTGGCGCCGGTCCGCCATTCCTTGTCGTAGGGCACCAGGTCGCCCCAGATCGTGCGCTTCTTCACGCCCGGGCGGCTGTAGGTAACGGTGAGGTCGGTGAACCCGAGCGTCTGCGTGACCTTCGAGTCCGGGCTGATGCGCGGCAGTTTGAGGTCCGCGACGGACGGCGTGGCCAGCGCGGCGATCGCGAGCGCGGCCGAGATGCAGGATCTGCGGATCATTGGATGTCCTCCCGGGATGCGGGTCGGCCCGCGACGAATGACCCGCGGACCGCCCGGACAGTCGATCACCGAACAATAGCAGACATCGCTCGATCTCACGATCCCGCCGTGGCCGACAGGGCCGAGCGTGCGAGATCCTCCAGGCCCTCGAGCAGCTTCACAACGCCCCAGGTGTCCAGCATGCAGTAGCGCAGCAGCGAATCTCGGAGCCGCGCGCGCTCGGCGGGAGCGATCGCACCGCCGTCCAGCAGCAGGCGCTGCAGCTCGCGGCTCGCGATCATGCCATCTGCGATCTCCAGTCCATCGTAGCGCAGCTCCGGCACGAGCGCCGGCAGCACGGCCTTGA
>VBOS01000452.1 GCA_005893185.1 Candidatus Eiseniibacteriota bacterium | reverse complement strand
CGCTGGACGCGGTCGAGTGGCGGCGGTCCACCGGGGCCGACGCGGTCTTCAATGCCGGCCAGTTCCTGCCGGACTGGACCTACATGGGAGTGCTGGTGTGCGATGGCGAGGTCGTCTCGCGCCGCGTGCATCCCACGTTCAAGGCGGCGCTGGTGGCCGGATCGCTCGATGGCGGGAGCGAGGCGCGCGTGCTCGACCTCGAGCGCGAGTCGATCAATCCCGACAAGCCGCGGTGGCGCGAGATGGCGCAGTCGTTCATGCTCTTCGACCGGTCCGGTCGCATCCGCGTGCGCAATTCCGATCGCATCGCGAATCGCACGGCCGTCGGCGAGGACAAGAACGGGCGGCTCGTCGTGCTCGTCACCGAGGGCGCATACACGCTCGACGGCCTCGCGCGCCTGATCCAGAGGTCGCCGCTCGAGATCGCGCTCGCGATCTCGATGGACGGCGGGAGCGAGTCGCAGCTGTGCGTCGTCGCAGGCGGGTTTCGCTACACGTGCATGGGTGGACTCACGGGCGGGGCGAGCCGCGAGACGGCTGCGGATCGCGTTCCGCTGCCCGCCGTGATCTCGGTGAGCGCGCGGTGAGGCGGGGGAGGCGCGCGACGGCGAAGCCGATCGGGCCCGCGTTTCCGTGCGCGCGCTGCGGGCGGCCGATCCGCCGCGCGGAGGCCGATCCCGCGCGCGGACACCCGCGCACGCTACGCTGCCCGCGCTGCCGCTATCTCATGTACGACTACCCGCGCCCCTGCGCGGGCGCGGTCGTGGTGAAGGGTCGCGACGTGCTCGTGCTGCGCCGCGCGCACGCGCCGCGCGCCGCGAGCTGCGCGAGGAAACCGGCCTGACCGTCGGCGCGATGGAGTGGCTCGGCTTCTACTGGGACCGCTACTACCTCGAGGGCTTCGGCTTCTTTCCGACCATGAACTTCTACTTCCTCGCGCGCTGGCGATCGGGCGTGCCGCGCGCCGGTGACGACGCGGCGGAAGCCGAGTGGGTGCCGGCGGCCAGGCTCGGTGGCCCCGGGCAGAAGCTGGCGTGGAAGCACATGCGTGAGGTGTTCCGCGACGTGAGGCGAAGGCTCCGGATGCGTTCCTAGGCCTCAGCCTGCGCGCGCGCCTTCGCCAGCAGGTCGGCGACGCCCAGCTCGGAGGCCCAGCGGTCGAGGTACGCGTTGTTCAGACGGTGCCCGGACACTGTCAGCACTCCGAGCACGTCCTTCCACTGCTGATCGGAAATCTCTCCGCCCTTCCGGAACCACTCCAGCTTTCGGAGGATCGTGTCCTCGGCCGTCTTGACCATCAGGGAGTACGGCCGGTCATCACCCATCTCCTGCGGGACCCGGCGGCGGAATTCCTCCGCGTCGAACGGGTTCCTGCCCAGGACGAAGAAGTCGATCTTGAATGGGGCGACGAGGCTGATTGCATTGAAAGAATCGCGGTCGCGGACTGCGTCCCGCATCGCGTCGCGGCTCACGTAGAAATCGGCACCAAGTCCGCGAGCCAGGTTGTCGATCTGATCCGCCCGCAGGTCGATGACGAGGTCGGCATCTGCCGTGGTGCGTGGCGTGCCGTGGGTCGCACTGGCGAGTGATCCGCCAATGACATATGGGATTCCGAGGCCATCGAGGATCGACGCGACCCGGGCGACGATCTCAATGCGTGTGTCCGGCATCCGTGTCCTGGAGCGCGGCTCTGTGCGCTCGGGATCGACGTGCCTCGAGCGCCGGCCCGGCGTCGGGGCCGAGCACGAGCTGCCAGTAGCGCGCTTCCAGCTCATCGGGGCTCGCGCCCGGGTGCCGTAGCCGGTGACCCGACATGGCGAAGAGCCTGGCTGTTTCGATGAGGTCATCCACCATCGCGAGCTTTTCGGCCGGCGTCTTCTTGCGAAGGATCTCGATCAGCAGCCGGCGAGCTTCGGGAGATGTGTCACGCGAGAAGAGCATGTAGCGAGTCTAGCACGCGCCCGCGGTGCGCCCCGCCCCTACCTCAGCACCGCCCGCACGAACACCATCCCCGAGACGGGATTCTTCCCGTACACCGGATCCAGCTCGTCCGGAGTTCTCGAGATGCTCGCGAAGCCGCCGACCGCGAAGCTCACGGGGTAGCGCGGCCACACGTCGAAAGCGTAGCCGGCGGAGAGCTTGTCGACGTCGTAGATCTTTCCCGCGCGCGGGTCGCCGGGCGGGAGCAGGTTGTCCTTCTCGACCTGCTCGACGCGCGTCATCCATGTGCTGCGCCCGACTCTCGCCGTGCTCTCCAGGAGAAACGCTTCGAGATTGCTCCCCGTGCTCTCGTGGTTGCGCCCCCATGCGATCGTGGTCTGAACGAGGCGGCCGTTGCGCGACGCGTTCATGACTGCGGAGACCGTTGTGCGGTCCACGTCCACATCGGGCTCGAGCGCCTCGGGGCTGTGGAGGCGCCCGTAGCTGGTCTGGAGCGCCAGGGCGGGCGTCGGGTTGAGCGAGAGCCGGAACGAATGGGAGTCGAGCCTGGGCTGTTCGATGTCTAAGCGGTTCTGGTCCGGCTCGCGGCCGCGGAAGAGCGAGCCTTCGAACTTCCACGACCCATCCACCAACCCGGCGGTGAGCACACCGTAGGAGATGTGCGTCGCGTCGAGCCAGTGGTGGCCGATCGGCGCCTCGGGGAACGCTTCGCCGGACATCCGGTGCATGAAGACCGGCGGCCCGAGCGCGGGCTCGCCCGGCAGGCCGGCGTAGACGAACAGAGAGCCGGTCGGATCGGGCGAGATGAAGTACGACGTCGCGAGCTCCATCCACAGATCGTGCGGGTGCTGGCGGTCGATGAGCGGCTTCACCCCGTCGGCGCTCTCGCCGGTCTGGAGCAGGAGGGGGTAGCCCTGCTTGCCGATCGTCCAGGGCTCCGCCGAGAGCATGGCGCTGAACCCGAGCGTGCCGGGCCCGAACTTGCCGTGCGTGCGGCCCATCACCATGTTCGCGCCGAAGATCTTCTCGTCCCCGCGCGGGCCGCCCTGATGGTCCCAGACCGCGTTGGCCCAGCCGTGGACCATCGTGGTCCACGTGCCGCGTGCGAAGTGCAGGCCCTCGTGGAGGGAGGATTCGGGCTGCCACGACGTGCCGGACGACTCGCGCATGAGCGGGTAGGGGCCGAACATTCCCGTCGGCATGTCTTCGTGATGGAAGTGGAACATCTTCGACTGCTGGGGCGAGGCGGGATGGACGTGGGGCATCTGTCCCGCCTCGGTCCCCTTGCGCGGAGTGTGCGGATGCGCAGCGTGGGGCGCCGGCGCCGGCGCCGGCTCGGCAGGCGGCTCGGGCGTCGGCTCGTCGCCGCGGGCGGCGGGCGCTGCAAAGATGGCGAGCCACAGGGCGGCCGCGCCTGCCAAGGTCCGCCGCTTCGTCATCCCTGACTTGCGCATGGTTCCCTCCGATTCGGCCCGAACTCGACCCCCCACTGTAAGCCCAGTAGGGTGTATCCTCACAAGCCGCAGGCCGGCTGTGGCCGGCCGACCCGTGAACTCTGGACGCAAGGAGGTGGCTCCATCATGACGCCGCGCGAGCAAGCGGTGATCAACGGCCGTGAGACGGCGGAGAAGAGCGCCGTGCGAGAGCTTCACAATTACATCGGAGGCGCGTGGTCGCGTTCCGACGCGACGCGCTTCGGCGATGTGCGCAACCCGGTGACCGACGAGCTGCTGGCCCGGGTGCCGCTGGGCGCGGCCTCCGACGTGGACCGCGCTGTGCAGGCGGGCTTGAAGGCGTTTCCGGGATGGCGGCGCACGCCACCGGTCAACCGCGTTCGCTTCCTCTTCGCGCTCAAGAATCTGATGGAGAAGCGCTTCGACGACATCGCGAGCACGGTGACGCTCGAGCACGGCAAGACGCTCGACGAGTCGCGCAGCAGCGTGCGGCGCGCGATCGACAACGTGGATCTCGCGATCGGGATCCCCACGCGAATGATGGGCACATCGCTCGAGGACATCGCGTCGGGGATCGACTGCCACACGGTGCGCCAGCCGCTCGGCGTGTTCGCGGCGATCACGCCCTTCAACTTCCCGGCGATGGTCCCGATGTGGTTCCTGCCGCACGCCGTGGCATGCGGGAACTGCTTCATCGTGAAGCCCAGCGAGCGGGTGCCGCTCTCGCAGATGCTGGTGTTCGAGCTGATGCAGGAGGCCGGGTTCCCCGCCGGCGTCGTGAACCTGGTCCATGGGGCGAAGGATGCGGTGGACGGGATCCTCGACCACCCCGGGATCGCGGGCGTGTCGTTCGTGGGCTCATCGCCGGTGGCGCATTACGTGTATCGCCGCGCCGCGGACAAGGGCAAGCGCGTGCAGGCGCTCGGAGGTGCCAAGAACTTCGTGCTGGTGATGCCGGACGCCGACCTGCCGCGCGCCGCCCAGGTCTCCACCGAGTCGTGCTTCGGCTGCGCCGGCGAGCGCGTCGCCGAGGCGCGCAAGATCGCGGTCGGCGACGGGCTCGAGTCGGGCGTGACCATGGGCCCGCTCATCACGCGCCAGCATCGCGAGAAGGTGCTCGGCTACATCGAGACGGGGCTCAAGGAGGGCGCGAAGCTCATCCTCGACGGGCGAGGGTACAAGGACCCGAAGCACCCCGAGGGCTATTTCCTCGGCCCCTCGATCTTCGAGGGCGTCACCCCCGAGATGACGATCGGCCGCGAGGAGATCTTCGGCCCGGTGCTGTGCCTGATGAAGGCCAACGATTTCGACGAGGCGGTCGAGGTCGTGCGTCGCCACGAGCTGGGCAACGCCACCAGCATCTTCACGAGCAGCGGCAAGTGGGCGCGCGAGTATCGCTACCGCGTCGAGCCCAGCATGCTGGGC
>VBOS01000451.1 GCA_005893185.1 Candidatus Eiseniibacteriota bacterium | reverse complement strand
ACTGGACCGGGACCTCGTCGCCGCTCTCGATCCCGCGGTCGACGCGGACGAACGGCCCGCGCGGCCACCGCACATCGAGCGCGCGACCGGCCTGCGGCAGGAAATCGCGCCCCGCGTCCTCGGCGTAAACCCTGGCCTCGATCGCGTGCCCGCGACGCCGCACCTCCTGCTGCGCGAGCGGCAGGTCTCCGCCGGCCGCCACCTCGAGCTGCGCGCGCACGAGGTCCACGCCGGTCACGAGCTCGGTCACCGGATGCTCCACCTGGAGCCGGGTGTTCATCTCGAGGAAGTAGAACTCGGAGCCCGCGACCAGGAACTCCGCGGTTCCCGCGCCGCGATAGCGCACAGCCTGCGCGATCGCGACCGCTGCCGCCTCGAGCCGCTCGCGCAGCGCATCGCTCGCACCCGGCGATGGCGACTCCTCGATCACCTTCTGGTGGCGCCGCTGGAGCGAGCACTCGCGCTCGAACAGGTGGATCGCGCCGCCCCGGCCGTCGCCCAGGATCTGCACCTCGATGTGGCGCGGGCGCTCGAGCCGCTGCTCGAGATACACCGAGGCGTCGCCGAATGCCGAGGCCGCGATGCGCTGCGCGGCCTCGATCGCATCGGAGAGCTCCTGCTCGCGCTCGACCATGCGCATCCCTTTCCCGCCCCCGCCGAGCGCGGCCTTCACGATCACCGGGTAGCCCAGCTCCCGCGCGGCGCGCGTGAGCGCAGCAGCGTCGGCGCCTTCGACGCCCGGCACCACCGGCACCTTCGCGCGCGCCGCCAGCGCCCGCGCAGCTCGCTTGTCGCCCAGCGCGCGCACCTGGTCGGGGGTGGGGCCGATGAACACGAGCCCCGCCGCATCGACCGCGGCGGCGAAGTCGGCGTTCTCGGCGAGAAAGCCGTAGCCGGGGTGGATCGCATCTGCGCCGCTCCGCTTCGCGGCCCCGATCAATGCATCTGCGTTCAGATACGACGCGCGCGGCTCGGCCGGGCCGATGAGGTAGCCTTCGTCCATCACGCGCGCGTGGAGCGCGCAGCGGTCGGCTTCGGAGAAGACCGCGACCGGTAGGATCCCCATCTCGCGCAGCGTGGCGGCGATGCGGCATGCGATCTCGCCGCGGTTCGCGATCAGGACCTTCCGGAACATGGAGGCCTTCGCGCTCAGGGCTTCGCCTGCCAGCCGGGCTTCCGCTTCTCGAAGAACGCCGTGAGCCCCTCGCGCGCCTCATCGCCCGAGCGGACCTCTGCGAGCGTGCGCGGCAGCGCAGCTCGGTACTCTTCCCATCCGACCTCGCCCCACAGCTCGAGCAGCATCTTGATGCGGGTCTGCGCATGCGGCGCGCCAGCCAGCAGCCCCTGCACGCGCTCATCGACTTTCGCGTCCAGCTCGGCGCCGGGGACCACGTGGTGCACGAGCCTGACGCGCTCGGCCACGGCTGCGTCGAAGCGCTCGCCGGTCAGCATCAGCTCGCGCGCACGCGCGTCCCCCAGCCGGCGGATCACGTACGGGCTGATGATGGCAGGCAGGATTCCGAGCCGCACCTCGGTGAGCCCGAAGCGGGCGTCGTCGGAGGCCACGACGACGTCGCACGCGCATACCAGCCCCACGCCGCCGCCCAGCACGTTGCCGTGCACGCGCGCCACCACCGGCTTCGGGAAGTCGGCCACGCCCGCGAACAGGCCCGCGAGGCGCTTGGCGTCCGCCAGGTTCTCCTCGAAGGACGCGCTCCGGGATCGTGCGCGAGCGCGTGCAGGGTCTCGGCGATCGCGGCCAGCAGCTCGACCGAGAGCGCATTGTGCTGCTCGGGACGGTCGAGCCACACGCGCGCGACCGCGCCGTCGCGGATGAGTTCGAGGGGAGGCATGTCGGGGCTCCGGGGGTCGGGGTTCCGCCGCCCGAGGGACGGCTTCCGTCCCGACTCTACGCGACGCCGTTGGCTTCGAGCCACTCGGTCGCGATCTCCTCCAGCGCCCGCCGTCGGAACGCGCCGGGCCTCGGGCTGTGCCGCGGGCGGCAGATGTCACGGC
>VBOS01000445.1 GCA_005893185.1 Candidatus Eiseniibacteriota bacterium | reverse complement strand
GAGGCGAGCCCGACGCCGAGCCGGGCCGCCACCCGCGGCGCCAGATCCTTCCCCAGCGACGAGGCCGGAAACAGGATCAGCGCCGGCTCGAGCTCCTCCGCCGCCGCCACGACGGCGCGCGTGTAGCCCGCGGGATCGTAGCTGCCCAGGCCGGGATGGGCCGCGAGTCGCACCTTGTCGGCCCCCGCGGCACCGAGCGAGCCCGCCCCCGGATCGGAGGCGCACGGCAGGATCGCCACCACCTCGCCTCCCAGCGCGCCCTTCAGGCGCGACGCTAAACCCAGCGCCTCGTTCGACACGGAGCGGATGCGGCCGCCGCGCTGCTCCACGAACACGAGGATGCTCATAGCACCCGCGCCTCCTCGCGCAGCACGCGCAGCAGCTCGGGAACCGCGGCCGTGCCCTGGCCCACGATGCGGCCCGCCGAGCGCGCCGCGGGCAGCGCGAGCGAGACCACTTCGAGCCCCGCCTCCCCCAGCTCCAGCGGCCGCTCGTCGATCGGCTTCTTCTTCGCGGCCATGATCCCCTTCAGCGACGCGTAGCGCGGCTCGTTCAGCCCCTTGTCGGTCGTGAGCGCGGCGGGCAGCGTCACCTCCACCACCTCACGACCACCCTCGATGTCCCGCTCCACCGTCGCCGTCGTGCCCTCGAGCTCGAACGAGGCGATCGACGTCACGCACGGAAGCTGCAGCAGCTCCGCCGTCATCGGGCCGACCTGCGCGGCATCGTCGTCGATCGCCTGCCGCCCGAACCACACGATCTGAGCGCCCAGGTCCCGGATGGCGGCCGCCAGCGCGCGCGCGGCCTGGAGCGGATCGGCCGGGGAATTGGTCTTGAGGTGGATCGCGCGATCCGCGCCCATGGCGAGCACGTTGCGGAGCGTGGCCTGAACGCCGGCGCCGCCCAGCGACACCGCGATCACCTCGCCCGCGCCGAGCTTCTCCTTGACGCGCAGCGCCTGCTCGACCGCGAATTCATCATAGGGGTTCAGGATCCAGGTCACCCCCGAGGGATCGAGCGACTTGCCGTCGGCGCCGATCTTGACCCGCGTCTCGGAGTCCGCCACCTGCTTGATGCAAACGACCTGGATCACGAACAGGCTCCTCGCAAGCGCGCGCGGCGTTTCTGCTCAAGCGCGCGACGGCTCGGCGCGTGCGCGCAGCGGCCTTCGTGAATCCATTCACAAAGGCGGGGCGGGCCCCGGACCGAAACGTGAGTTCATGGGGTCCGCGCTGGCAAAAACGAACGCGGCAGTTTCCGCGTGAACCGCGCGGAGTGTCAAGGCCGGCGGCCTGGAACGGGCCGCCCGTGTCTAGTGTTCCGTACCGGAACACTAGGCAAGCACGTCGCTCGCGCGCCCGCGCGCGAGGTCGGCGGGAGTCTCGGCCGCACGCGCTCGGACGATCCTTCCTTCGCGCACCACCAGCTCGGCGAGCCTGCCACGCCCGTTGTAGCTCGAGGCCATCGCCGCTCCGTAGGCTCCGGCATCGAGGATCGCCACCCAGTCGCCCGGCTCGAGCGGCGGGAGCGCCGCGTCCTCGGCGAACACGTCGCCGCTCTCGCACACCGGGCCCACGACCGCCGCAGCGGAAGCGGCGCCGGGGCGCGGTGTGACCGGCACGATGCGGTGGCGCGCGTGATAGAGCGCCGGGCGAATGAAGTCGTTCATGCCGGCCGCGAGCACGACGAAGCGCCGGCCGTCACGGTGCTTGATCCAGAGCACCTCGGACAGCAGCACCCCCACGGGGGCGACGAGCCAGCGGCCGGGCTCGAGCACGATCTCGAGGGCGCGGAGGCCTGGGGCACCCGCGCCACTCCCGGCGCTCGAGGCGCGAGCGCGGACTGGTTCGGGCGACCCTACTGTCGCATCCGCAAGGCGTTGCACGATCCATTGCGCGTAATGCTCGAGTGGGAACTCCGCGCGGCCGTCGTAGTCCACGCCGAACCCTCCGCCCAGATTGAGCCAGCCGAGAGGCGCCCCGCGCGCGGCGGCCGCGCGCGCAAGCCCGATGGCCTGCTCGGCCGCGCCGCGAAGCGGGGCCGGATCCATGAGCTGCGAGCCCACGTGAACATGCACCCCGCCCAGGTTCAGGTGGGGCCAGCGCTCGCGGGCGGCCCACACCTCCAGCGCTTCGCGAGGCGCGACGCCGAACTTCGCTTCGTCATGGCCGGTAGCCACGTACTGGTGCCCCGGGGTCTCGATGCCGGGGTTGATCCGGAGCGCCACGCGCAGCACGCGCTCCGCCCGCGCCGCCGCGGCGTCGAGCAGGTCGAGCTCGCCCACGTGGTCGGCGTTCACCGAATGGATGCCGCGGGCCGCCGACCACTCCGCTTCCTCCTCCGTTCGCGCGTTGCCGTTGAGCTCGATACGCGAGGGCTCGAAGCCGGCCGCCGCCGCGAGTTCGAGCTCGCCGAGGGACCCGGCGTCGGCGCCGATGCCCTCGGCGCGCAGGTGCTCCAAGATCGCGGGCAGCCCGTTCGCCTTGATGGCGTAGGCGACCAGTCGTAGAGGTAGAACGCGTGGGCGCGCGGATCGGAACGGCGCAGCGCCTCGATCGCGCGTGCCGCCGGGATACCGCCGAGCACGAGGCCATCACGCCCCGCGGAGGCGGGCGTCATACGGGGTCCGGTCCGCGCGCGCGGCGCGCGGCGCGCGGCGCCTGTCTGCGCCGGCCTGGGCGCCGGGCGATCCGTCTCTCCGCCGCCGCCAGGTCTTCCGGGGTGTTCAAGTTGAAGAAATTCTCGAGGCCCCCGTCCAGAGCCCGCAGCCGATCGTCGCCGAGTAGCTGCGGACCGAGCGCCATCACCGCGCGCGTCACCGATCGCTCTCCGCGCGCGAACGCTTCGCCCAGCGCGCGCGCGGCTCGCCGCGAATAGGCGGCGACGAGCGGCTGCGGAACCCCGTCCGGGATGGGAATCACCGCCGGCGCGCCGAAGGCGTCGAGCTCGGCGAGCAGCGCCTCGAGGAGCGCCGCCCGCACGAACGGAAAGTCGACGCCGAGCACGACCGCGCGATCGAACGGCTCCGCCGCCAGGCCCGCCACCAGTCCCGAGAGCGGCCCCTCGCCGCCCGCCGCGTCCTCGGTCCACTCGAGACTCGCGCCGCCCGAAGGAAGCAGCTCCGGCCGGCGCGACCGGGGCGTGACCGTGACGATCGGGTTGCACACGGCGGCCAGCGTCGCGATCGCCCTGTCGAGCAGCGTCTCGCCCGCGAGCATCACCTGCGCCTTCGGGACTCCCTGCTCGAGACGGGTACCCGCGCCCCCGGCCACGATCACGCCCAGGTTCATCAATAACCCGCCCGCTTGTCGACGACGTTCTCCAGCGGGCGCCCCTCGAGCCATGCCCGCAGGTTGCGGCGAAACAGCTCCATGCAGCGCTCCCAGTAGCGCGGGCCAAAGCCCGAGATATGCGGCGTGAGGATCACGTTCGGCGCCGACCACAGGGGGTTTTCGGGATCGAGCGGCTCCTCCTCGAACACGTCGAGCGCGGCGCCGGCAATCCGCCCCTCCTCGAGCGCCGCGTGCAAGGCCCGCTCGTCGACGAGCTGCCCGCGGCCGAGATTGATGAGGAACGCGCTCGGCTTCATCCGGGCGAGCCGCCGGGCGTCGATCAGCCCGCGCGTCTCGGCGGTGAGGGGCGACGCGAGCACCAGCCAGTCCGCGAGCCCGACCAGCTCGTCGAGGCGCCCGGCATCCCACTGGGCGTCGGCGGGGGCCGGGTCCGCCGCCGGATGCTTCCGCGCCGCGAGCACGCGCATGCCGAACGCCCGCGCCCGCCCGGCGATGGCGGAGCCCACGGTGCCGAACCCCACGAGCCCCAGGATCGTTCCCGAAAGCTCGCCGAACGCGGGCGGCGTGGTGCACAGCGCCGCCTGGGCCCACTCACGCCGGCTCTGCGCGTCGCGCGCCAGGTGCAGCTTGCGGGCGAACATCAGCATCACCCCGAGCGTGTGCTCGGCCATCGCCACGGCGTGGATGCCGCGGCCGTTCGTCACGACGATGTCGCTCTCGACGAGCGCCGGAAACAGGAGCGAGCCGACACCGGTGGCCGTGAGCTGGATCCACTTGAGCCTTTCCGCCCGCGGGAAGTTGGACTCCCGCACCGCCCAGCCGAGCACGATGTCGGCTTCGGGCAGCCCGGCGTCCGCCTCCTCGCGCGTGCGCGGAGCGCTGAACGTGATCGCCGGGAACTCGGCGCGGAGCCGGTCCACGTGCTCGATGGGCAGGTTCCAGACGTGATCGCCCCGGATGTACTCGACGACGTGAAGCGACATGCGCATCAGATTGCCATACGAGCCGCTGAGCGCGCACGCCGTGCAAGGACGGGGGCGGCGGCGCGAGGGCGGCAGGGTGCGCGTGAGGCCCGCTCGCTTCGCCATCCTGGCTCCGCTCACTGCATCCAGTCGCGCTCCGCCGTCCATGGCTCCCGCGCTCCTCGGACGCACCTCACGCGCTCCCTGCCGCCCTCGCGCCGCCGCCCTCGTCCATGCGCGATTGCAGGGCGTGCGCGCTGCCGCCCACCGTTGCGGCACGCCAGCGTTGCGACACCCGACCCTTGCGTCCTTCCGCCGCCGCGGATTAGAGTCCGGCCCTCACCGCTCCCAACCCATGGCTTCCCGGAACGACTCCGGTCATCGCGGCGGAGGCTCGACCCATCGATGAACGTGCGCATCGCGAACGGCTGGCCCGGCTACGTGCTCGCGCCGTTCCTGCTGCTCGCGTGCGGGACGTGCTGGGCCGATCCCTGGGGCCTCAAGCCGGGGGAGTTCTACAGCGAGGTGCGCGGCAGCGAGTTCTCCACCGAGACCGCTTACGCCAGCACCGGCGACCGGGTGTTGCTCCGCGACGACGGGAGCTTCGAGTCCCGCGGCATGACCTGGGCAAGCGAGCTGGGCTGGAAGAAGCGCGTGAGCTTTCTGTTCGAGATCCCGTTCGAGAGCCGGACGCGGCAGCTCCCGAGCGGCCTGGATTCGACGGAGACCGGGTTCTCCGATCTCGTCGCCGGCTTCAAGCTCCAGGTGCTGAACGGACCGGTGGCGGTCGCCGTCACCGCCGACTGGAAGGCGCCGCTGGGCTACAACCGCCGCCTGTCCCCTGCGCTCGGCAACGGGCGGCAAGAGGCGATCGGGCAGCTCGAGCTCGGCGCCGCGATCCGGCCGCTCCAGGCATTCGTCCAGATCGCGGGCGGGTACCGGGCCATGCTCGAGCGGTCCGACGACCCCGCGCTGCCGAAGGACCAGGTGATCGCATCGGCCGACGTCGGGTGGTGGCTGCGACCGTCCGTGCTGCTCGCCGGCAGCTACCGGGGACGGATCGAGTCGAGCGACGCGGCGCGGCCCGAGAAATCGCATCGATTCGGCCCGCGGATCGTCTACCGCGTCGACGACAACCTGGACGTGTTTGCGGGCTCGCTCCACACGGCCGCGGGCGAGAACGTGCTGCACACCGATCAGTATTACGTGGGCGTGGCCGTCAAGAAGACGCGGCTCAACCGCCTGCAGGGTTTCCTCGGCGGCGCCCGGAATCCCTGACCGGCGCCGCGGCGCACCCGCGGCGCGGCCGAGCGGCGCGCGCGGCCAACCCATGAAGGAACCGGCTACGTCTCGCTCGCTCCGCCTGCAGCTGCTCCCCCACCTGGCCCGCCACCGGCGCGGCCTCGCATGGGGCCTGTCGGCGGTCGTCGCCACCAATGTCGTCGCCCTGATCCAGCCGCAGGTGCTGCGGCGCGCGGTCGACGACCTCTACCGCGGCGTGACCGCCGAGAAGCTCGGCCGCTACGCGCTCGTGGTGTTCGGCATCGCCGTCGTGTCGGGCGTGTTCAAGTACGCGATGCGCCTCACGGTGATCGGCATCTCGCGCCACATCGAGTACGAGCTGCGGAACGACCTGTTCGCGCATCTGCAGCGGCTCCCGCTCGAGCACTTCCAGCGCGCGCGCGCCGGCGAGATCATGTCGCGCGCCACGAACGACCTGGCCGCGGTGCGGATGATGCTGGGCCCCGGCGTCATGTACCTCGTCAACACCTGCGTCGTCGCCGTGATCTCGCTCGGCTTCATGCTCGCGATCAGCCCAAGGCTCACCGCGCTGTCGCTGCTGCCGATGCCGTTCGTGACGTTCACGGTGTGGTACTACGGCGACAAGATCCACCGCCGGTTCGAGCGTATCCAGGAGCATTTCGCCGGGATCTCGGCGCGCGTCCAGGAGAACCTGGCCGGCGTGCGAGTAGTGCGCTCCTACGCGCGCGAGGGGCACGAGATCGCGGAGTTCAAGGCGCTGAACGAGGAGTACGCGCGCCGCAACCTGGAGCTGATCCGGGTGACGGGCGTGTTCCACCCGGCGCTCGCGTTGCTGTCGGGCCTGGCCGCCGTGCTCGCGCTCTACCTCGGCGGTCGCGAGGTCATGGCCGGTCACATCACGCTGGGTCAGTTCGTGGCGTTCACCGTGTACCTCGGCATGCTCAACTGGCCGCTCGTGGCGCTCGGCTGGGTGGTGAACCTGTTCCAGCGCGGAACCGCATCGCTCGCCCGCCTCGCCGAGCTGCTCGAGGAAACGCCCACGATCTCGAGCCGGCCGGATGCCGTGATTCCCGAGGCCTGCCACGGAGCGATCGAGTTCCGCCACCTCACGTTCCGCTATCCGGGCGCCCACCGAGCCGCGCTGTTCGACGTGAGCTTCGAGGTGCCGGCCGGGCGCACCGTGGCGATCGTGGGAAGCACGGGATCCGGCAAGTCCACGGTGCTTGCGCTCGTCCCGCGCGTGTTCGACCCGCCGGCGGGCGCCGTGCTGCTCGACGGCCGCGACGTGGGGGCGCTGGATCTCGCGTGGCTGCGCTCGCAGATCGCTTACGTCTCGCAGGACGCGTTCCTGTTCTCGGCGACCGTGGCCGACAACATCGCCTACGGCGTGGACCGGGCGACCCCGGAGCAGGTCCTGGCTGCCGCGCGCGTCGCGCACCTCGAATCCGACGCGCGGCGCTTGCCTTCCGGCTTCGAGACGCCGGTCGGCGAGCGCGGGATCACGCTTTCCGGCGGTCAGAAGCAGCGCGTCACGCTGGCGCGCGCGGTGCTGCGTGACGCCCCCGTGCTGCTGCTGGACGACTGCCTGTCGAGCGTCGACACGCACACCGAGGAAGCGATCCTCGAGTCGCTGCGGCGGGTGATGCGCGGGCGCACGACGCTGATCGTTTCGCATCGGGTGAGCGCCGTGCGCGAGGCCGACGAGATCCTGGTGCTGGACCAGGGGCGGATCGCCGAGCGCGGGACGCACGACGAGCTGGTCGCCGCGGGAGGCCGCTATGCGCGGCTCGTGCGCGAGCAGCAGCTCGAGGAGGAGCTCCGGGCCTCGTGAGCCACGACGAGGAGCGCGACGGCCGCGCGTACGACCACCGCCTGATGCGGCGGCTGCTCGGCTGCCTGCGCCCCTACCGGGGCCAGGTCGCGGCCGCCGTGGTGGTCGTGATCCTCGATGCGCTGGTCGGGCTCGCCGGTCCCTACCTCACGAAGCAGGCGATCGATCACGGCATTCGCCACCGCGACCTGCGGTTCCTGAACCAGATGGCCGCCGTGTACGTGTCCGTGCTGCTCGTCGGCTTCGGGCTCGGCTACCTGCACTATCAGATCATGCAGCGCGTGGGGCAGCGCGTCATGCTCGACCTGCGCCTGCGGCTGTTCACTCGCTTGCAGCGCCTCCCGCTCGAGTACTTCGACCGCAATCCGGTCGGCCGCGTGATGACGCGCCTGACGAACGACGTCGACGTGCTCAACGAGCTGTTCACGTCCGGCGTCGTCGCGGTGTTCGGCGACGTGTTCGCGCTGGCGGGCATCGTGATCGCGATGGCGAAGCTCAATTTCGAGCTCCTGGCGGTGGCGTTCTCGGTGCTGCCGCTGATCCTGATCGTCACGCTCACGTTCCGGTCGCGGGTGCGCCGATCGTTCCGCGACGTCCGCACCCGGCTGGCGCGGCTCAACGCGTTCCTGAACGAGAACCTGGGCGGCATGAGCACCGTCCAGCTCCTGAACCGCGAAGCCAAGAGCCACGAGGAGTTCCGCCGCATCAACGCGGGCCATCGCGACGCGAACC
>VBOS01000444.1:560-3692 GCA_005893185.1 Candidatus Eiseniibacteriota bacterium | reverse complement strand
GGCGAGCCGCTCGAGAACCTCGTCCACGCGCTGCTGCAGGAACCCGAGCGCGTCGCGCTGGCGGCGGAAGCCGTACTTCTCGATCAGGGCCAGCACGTGGCGGCGGTCGTCTGCGATGCGCTGCCGCACCGTTCGGGCGGCACGCGTCGCCAGCAGCACGACCTCCTTCCGCACATCTGCGCGGTCGCGCACCGCGATCTCGCCCGCGTTCGAAGGCGTGGCGGCGCGCACGTCGGCCGCGTGGTCGGCGAGCGTCCAGTCCACCTCGTGGCCCACGGCCGAGATCACGGGGAGCCTGGATGCCGCGATCGCGCGCACCACGCGCTCCTCGTTGAAGGCCCACAGGTCCTCGATCGAGCCGCCACCGCGGCCGACGATCAGCAGGTCCACCCGGGCGTAACGGTTGAAGCGCTCGATCGCGGCCGCGATCTCGAGGGCCGCGCCCTCGCCCTGGACCCGCACAGGCGCGAGCACGATCCCGATCGAGGGCCAGCGCGCGCGCAGCACCTTGACCATGTCGCGCACTGCGGCCCCCACCGGCGATGTGACGAGCCCGATGCGCGCCGGATAGCGCGGCAGCGGCTTCTTGCGCGTGGCTTCGAACAGGCCCTCGGCTGCGAGACGGCGCCGCAGCTCCTCGAGCGCCAGCAGCAGGGCGCCGAGGCCGCTCGCGCGCAGCTCTTCGACCACGAGCTGGTAGCGCCCGCGCGGCTCGTAGACGCTGACGCCACCGAACGCCTCGACCTCGTCGCCGTCGCGCAGCTCGAACCCGAGCCGGACGGCGGCGCTCCGGTACATCGCGCACTCGAGCAGCGCCTCCTTGTCCTTGAGGGAGAAGTAGAGGTGGCCGCGCTCGGAGCGCCGGAAGCCCGTGACCTCGCCCTTCACCCACACCGCCGGGAAGGCGTCGGTGAGCGTCTCCTTGATGAGCCGGGTGAGTGCGGCGACGCCAAGGATGGTCTGCGGCGCGGGCGAGACGGCCATGGCCCTCAGACGCGCGCGTGCGCGAGCCGGTACTGGTGACGGAGCAGGTTGATCTGCCCGTAGTGCCCGGCTTCGTGCTCCAGCACGTGGTAGAGAGCCCAGCGCACGCTGTAGTGCACCTCGGTGCCGTCCCTGCGAATCCGCGAGCGCTGCCGCGCCAGGTCGGCGTCTGCGAGCGGAGCGAGCGCCCTCCATGTGAAAGCCCGGGCGCGGCTCAGCACGTCGTCATAAAACGCCAGGTCCTTGCCGCGGAGCGCCGCCGGCGGAGCCGCTCCCGCCGCGAGCGGGATGCCGCTGTCCGCCCACTTCACGGGCAGCTCGTCGATCTTGAAGAAGTCGAGCCCCACGGCCGCTGCGCCGATCCACCCCACCTCGACCAGCGCGATGTGGGCGAGCAGCATGCCGATGGTGTTCATCCCCGGCGCCGCCTGCCACGCCAGCTCCTCGGGTGTTGCGCCACGCGTGTCATCGGTGAGGTTCTTGTTCTGGTCGTCGAGCTGCGCGAGGAACAGCCCGACCAGGCCGGACTTCATGCCCGGCGCGGGCTCGAGGGTGTAGGTCTCGGTCTTGGGCATCTGCCACCTCCCAGGTTGCGTTCGTGCGCCGGCTCGCCCCGCGATCACGAGCGGGTATGGCTTCAGACCCGCGCGCCCCGCTGCGCGAGGCGCTGCGCCGCCAGCACCGTGTTCGCGACCACCATCGCGACCGTCATGGGCCCGACGCCGCCCGGCACCGGCGTGAGCGCAGCTGCGACGCGCGCGACGGATTCGGCGTGCACGTCGCCTGTGAGCCGCGAGCCTCTCCGGCTCTCAGGCGCCGCCACCCGGTGCACGCCCACGTCCACGACCGTGGCGCCCGCCTTCACCCAGTCGGCGTTCACGACTTCCGGCCTGCCGATCGCCGCCACCAGCAGGTCGGCCTCGCGCGCGAGCCGCTCGAGCGCGGGCCCGCTCGCGCTGTGGCCGATCGTGACGGTCATGTTGACGGCCTTGCTCGACAGCAGCGTGGCGAGCGGTCGGCCCACGATATTGCTCCGCCCGAGGACCACAGCGTGCTTGCCGGCGAGCGGGACCTGGTAGTAGCGCAAGAGCTCGAGAATGCCGCGCGGAGTTGCGGGCACGAAGCCCGGCAGGCCGAGCGCAAGCGCGCCCGCGTTCGCCGGATGGAAGCCGTCCACGTCCTTGGCGGGCGGGATCGATTCCAGGACCGCCTGCGCGTCAGCGGGCGGCGGCAGCGGCAACTGGACCAGGATCCCGTGCACGTCCGCGTCCTCTCCCAGCGCCCGCACGCGCTCGATCACGCCGCTGGTCTCGGTGCCGGCCGCGAGCGTGAAGCGCCGCACGGCGATCCCGACCTCGGCGCATGCTTCGCGCTTGCGCTCGAGGTAGACCTGGGAGGCCGGATCCTCCCCCACCGAGATCAGCGCGAGCGCCGGCTCCACCCCCGCGGCGCGCAGCTTCTCGACCTCGGCACGGGCCGCGAGGCGCACGGAGAGCGCGGGCTCGGCGCCCGTGAGCCGCCGCGCGCCTCCCGCGGGCGCCGCAGCTTGCGCGATCTCGATGCGCCGGATCGCGTGCGCCCGCCCGGTCGCAGCATCCACATGCACCAGCACCGCATTCAGGCGCGGGTCGCCGGTCGAGGGCGTCAGGCGCTGTGGGAGCAGCGTGAGGAAGCGGTGGAGCGCCGCCTTGCGGTCCATCCCGATCACGGAGTCGAAGCCGCCCGTCATCCCCGCGTCGCTGATGTACGCCGTGCCCTTCGGCAGCACGCGCTCGTCAGCGGTCTGGACGTGGGTGTGCGTCCCGATCAACGCGCTCGCGCGTCCGTCGAGATGCCAGCCCATCGCCATCTTCTCGGCGGTGGTCTCGGCGTGAAGATCCACGAGCACCACCTTGCACTTGTCCCGGAGCGCCTCGAGAGCCACGTCCGCCGCGCGAAACGGGTCGTCGGCCTCCTTCATGAACACGCGCCCGAGCAGGTTCACCACCCCGACCGCCGTGCCATCCACCGCCTTGAACACGCGCCAGCCCTCGCCCGGCGCGCCCGGCGGCAGGTTGGCGGGGCGCACCAGGCGCGGCTCATCTGCGAGGTAGTCCATCGAGTCCTTCTTGTCCCACAGATGGTTGCCGCCCGTGAGCACGTCCACGC
>VBOS01000444.1:0-384 GCA_005893185.1 Candidatus Eiseniibacteriota bacterium | reverse complement strand
TCCCGAAGATGGCCGATGAGCTTCCGCAACTCCCCATCCTGAAAGTCCCCGTATGCCACATCGCGCTCCCGGACGTCCGCGTCGGCCAAGTAGTGCTCCAGGTTACACATGATATCTTGGTGTTGTTGGTCGCCGTCAGTGACGGGATGGCGGAGTCGGAAATCCCTGGCCGCGAGCCTGCCAGCACCAAGGGCCTCGAGATCGGTGATAAGCCGCTCCACCGTGCCGCGTGCTTCGGGCGACGCCCGGCCGTCTGTCAGGCAGCCTCCACGTCGACAAGCTCTCCCTCCGACATCGGCTTCGGGACCGGGAGCCCATCGCGTCTTAGCGCATCGATGTGAAGCGCGATCGCCTCACGAATCAGGCCGACGACCTCATCACGAG
>VBOS01000443.1 GCA_005893185.1 Candidatus Eiseniibacteriota bacterium | reverse complement strand
ACCGCAAGATCCGCATGTTCGAGCTGGTGGTCGGAGAGATGGAGGAGATCCTCGGCACCTGGCAGCCGCACGGCTCGTTCGAGGACGAAGTGTTCCGGCGCTGGACCGAGTCCACCGACACGCGCACGCGCAAGCGCCGCTTCGCGGAGTTGGGGCAGCATCTGATCGTGGCGCGGCGGCTCTACCAGAAACAGAAGGATCAAGAGAGCTGGCTGTTCCCCTCGCTCGCCGATGAGGAGGAGTCGTGACCGTGGTCGACCGCCCCGCGCGCCGCCGTTCCCGCGGACCGGCGCCCGCAGCCGCATCGGCCCCCGCCGCCGGCGCGGCGCCCGCGCTCCCCGAAGGCTGGCGCGACTTCGTCGGGCGTTGGCTGCAGTCGGAGGGCTGCCGTGTGAGACCGGCGGCGCGCGGCGACTGGGAAGTGGAACTCTCCCCGGCGCTCGGCCGCAGGTGGCGCCGCCAGCGCGTGCGGCTGGTGTTCGACGCACAGCGTCCCACGCTGCCGCGCGGCGCGTGGTTCAGCGCGCCCGGCAGCACGGCCGGGCGCCGCATCCTCGAGGCGGGGCTCGAGATTCCGGTCTGCACGCGCCGCACCGCGCTCGCGCAGGTCCCGGGTGCGCCCGATGGCGGGATCGCCACCGTCTGCCGCGTGCGCGGCCTGGCCTGGGGGCCGGCGCGCCTCGGTCCGGTGCATTACGAGCGCCGCATCGCATTCCACGTGACCGTGACGCGCTAGGGTGGGCTGCCGTGGCAGGAGGCGTGGGTGCTCCTGCTCGACGCATCGGGCGCATGCCTGGAGCGGGTGCGCGACACCGAGCTTTCCGACCTGCGCGTGCGCGACGGGCTCTACCAGATCGGCGATGAGCTGTCGCCGGATGAGCGCGAGCGGTGGATCGTGCACGCGCGCGCCCACTTCGACCGCCTTCTGGAGGAGCGCGAGGAAGAATGGGAACGCGCCGTGGCGCGCTCGCGCGACGACGAGCTGGCCCGGCTCGGCGCATTCTTCTCGGCGCGCATCGAGGAGGAGGAGGAACGCCTGCGGCGGCGCACCGGAAACGGTGAGGAGTCCGAGATCGAGCACGGCGACGCAACTTCGCTCAAGCTGGAATGGGAGCGGCGCGCGGCCGAGGTTCGCAACCGCTGGGCGCTCCGCACCGAGCTGCGCGTGTGGGGCGTATCGGAGTGGTCGTGGCCGGTCGCCGAGCTGGAGCAGGAGCTGCGCGCGGGCGCCGTCCACGTGCGGGTCCAGAGCCGCGTGGACGTGGCGCGCGGGCGGCCCGGATCGCCCGCGTGTCCGTCCTGCGGGCACCACGCCGAGATGCTGGTCCGCGCCCATGGTGCTGTGGCGTGCGAGCGCTGCGGCCCGGCTTGACGCTCCGCGCGCGAGCGGCTAGGGTTTGCGCGCTCGCACGAATTCCACCCTCATCTGAAACTGCAACTTCTTGACCTAACTGGAGGTCCGACTTGCCTTTGGCAACGCAGCGCAGGCCGCACATCGAGGTCACGGGCGCGGTTCTCATCGACCGGCTGACATCGTTCTGGGACCGCTATGGCCGCATCGCGCTCGGCGCGCTGGGGGTGCTGGGGGCCGCGGGCGTGATCGGCTTCTTCACGCTGCGGGGGCGCGCGGCAGCGGAGAACGAGGGCGCTGCGCAGCTCACGGAGGCCAACTACTTCTTCTGGCAGGGCGACTACACGCGCTCCCTGCAGGTGGCGAAGCAGCTGAGCGAGCAGTATCCCTCGACCTGGAGCGGAATGGATGCGCTGCGGCTCGCGGCCGACGACTGCTTCTGGAACGGCGACTGGAAGTCCGCGACCGACTATTACCGCCGCTACCTCGAGAAGAACCGCGGCGGAGTCGTGAGCGACGGCGTGAGCCGCAGCTACGCCTACGCGCTCGAGAACGAAGGCCAGTACAAGGCCGCGGCCGATCGGTTCGATTCGATGGTGGGCAAGCTCGACCGCGAGTCGTCGGCCGAATTCCTGACCGCGGCCGCGCGCTGCTACCGGGCGCTGGGCCAGACGGACGAGGCCGCCAAGCGCCTGCGGCGCGTGATCGACGAGTTCGGCGAGACCTCGCAGGCCGTGATCGCGCGGATCCGCCTGGGAGAGCTGGGCCAGTCGGCACCCTGAGCGCGGGGGAGGGCGCGTGAGCGAGGCGGCGGGCGTCGACCTCGTCCTGCTCTGGCACCACCACCAGCCCGAATACCGTTCGCCCCGCACGGGCGTCTCGCGGCTCCCCTGGGTGCGCCTGCACGCCGCGAAGGACTACCTGGACATGGCGCGCCACCTCGAGCGCCACCCCGGCATCAAGGCCGCGTTCAACTTCGTGCCGGCGCTGCTCGATCAGCTCGAAGCCGCTGCGGGCGGGGCCGCCGACGAGCTGTTCGAGATGATCGCGCGCCCCGTGGATTCGCTGTCGGCCGCCGAGCGCGGCGCGCGAGAGCGCGCGCCGCCTCGGGCTCGCCGTGGAGCGTGGGATCGAGCCACGCGCGCTGCTGGCGCTCGAGACCTGGTTTCTGCTCGCGTGGCTCGATCCCACGCTCCACGGCGAGCCCGAGGCGGCGCGCGCTCTCGCCGCCGGCGGCGAATTCACGGCCCGCCATCGCGACGACCTGCTCGCGCTCCATCGCCGGGTGCTGGCCGATGTCATTCCCGCGTACCGGACGCTCGCGGAGCGCGGTCAGGTCGAGCTCTCGGCATCGGCGTACGATCACCCCATTCTCCCGCTCCTCGTCGGGCACGAGGCGGCGCGGCGCGCGCGCCCCGATCTGAAGCTGCCCGCCGAGCCGTTCGCGGCGCCCGAGGATGCCGCACGCCAGATCGAGCGCGCGCTCGAGCGCCACGCCCGCGCCTTCGGTTCCAGGCCGAACGGCATGTGGCCGCCCGAGGGCGGCGTGAGCCCCGAGGTCGCGGAGATCGCGGCGCGCGCGGGCGTGCGCTGGCTCGCGACCGACGAAGATGTGCTGTGGAAGTCGCTCCCCTCCGAGCTCAAGCGCCGCGAATCGCTCTATCGCCCGTGGCGGTTCGAGACCGCAGCGGGGAGCGTGGCCCTGCTGTTCCGCGACCGCGAGCTGAGCGACCGGATCGGCTTCGTCTATCACCGCTGGCGCCCGGAGGAGGCGGCCGCCGACCTCGTGTCCCGCCTGCGCCGCATCGCCCCATTCGGGGATCGCGGGCGCCGGGCGGTGGTCTCCATCATCCTGGACGGCGAGAATTGCTGGGAGGCCTACGAGGAGGACGGCGGCCCGTTCCTCGCAGCACTCTACGGGGCGCTCGAGTCGGCCTCCGACATCCGCACCCGCACGCCGTCCGATGTGATCGCAGCGGCCGAGCCGCTGGCTGCGCTGCCCGCGCTCCATTCCGGCTCATGGATCGACGCCGACTTCCACATCTGGATCGGGCACGCTGAGAAGAACCGCGCATGGGACCTGCTCGCGCGCACGCGCCGCGCGCTGGTCGAGGCCGGCAGCACGCCGGAGCGCGATCCCGGGGCGTGGGAGGCGCTGTTCGCGGCCGAGGGCTCGGATTGGTTCTGGTGGTTCGGCGACGATCACTGGACGGCCGATCGCGCGATCTTCGATCGCCTGTTCCGCGAGCACCTCGAGGCGGTCTACGACCGCATGCGCCGGCCGGCGCCGGCCTGGCTACGCGTCCCGGTGATCCCGAACCGGCCCGCGCCCGGCGCCACGCTCGCGCCGATCGGGTTGATCCAACCCGAGAGCTTCCGGCTCGGCGCAGGCGGCGCCGCCATGCATCACGAGGCGGGACGCGTGCGCGAGCTCTACTTCGGATTCGATCGCGAGCGCTTCTTCATGCGGCTCGACTTCGCGGCCGGGAGGATGCCGGGGGCCGGGGTTGGTCTGGCGCTCGAGCTGCTCGCCCCGCGCGCCGCGCGGCTCTCGGTGCGCGGGCTCGCGCCCGGCGCGCACCCCGTGATTCTGGAGAGCGGGCCGGTCGCGGCCGAGGCGGACCGCGCTTCGAGCCCGCGCGCGCAAGCCGGGGGAGCGGGGGAAGAGCTGGCAGGCGGACGCTGCGCTGTGGGCAGCATCCTCGAGCTCGCCGTTCCCTTCGCCGGCCTCGGGCTCACGACCGGGGACGCGGTGGAGCTGGTTGTCTACCTGCTCGAAGGCGGGCAGCCGGTGGAGACGCTGCCCGACTCCGATCTGGTGCGCTTCGTCGTTCCGGACGCGAGCTTCGCCGACTCGATGTGGAGCGCCTGAGGAACGCCGTCATGAGCCCACCCACACCGTCTTCACGTTCACGAACTCGCGCAAGCCGTGCCAGGCGAGCTCGCGGCCGTAGCCCGAGCGCTTGATGCCGCCGAAGGGCAGCCGCGGATCGGACTTGACCACGCCGTTCACGAACACCGCGCCCGCTTCGATCTCGGCGGCGAGCCCTTCGCCGCGCGTCACGTCCGCAGTCCAGAGGCTGGCGCCCAGGCCGAGGCGCGAGGCGTTCGCGAGCCGGATGGCGTGCGCCACGTCGCGGGCGCGCGTCACCGCCGCGAGCGGCCCGAACGTCTCCTCGTCGAAGGCCGCCATGCCCGGCTCGACCGCCGTGAGGACCGTGGGCGGATAGAAGAACCCGGGCCCCGCG
>VBOS01000442.1 GCA_005893185.1 Candidatus Eiseniibacteriota bacterium | reverse complement strand
TTCGGCGACCGGCTTTCACTTGGCTTCGCTCGCCGCGCTCGGGTGGACGGCGCGCGCGGCAGCGCCGCGCCTGAACGTGAGCGCCGCCGCGCGCGCGGAGGCGGCGCGCGAGCTGCAAGCGCTGGGCGTGCCGGCCGCGGCCCGCTGCGTCGGATTCCATCCCGGCGCCCGCTGGATGACACGGCGCTGGGACCCGGCGAACTTCGTGGCGCTGGCGGAGCGCTTTCTCGAGCACGACCGCGAGGCCTTTGCGCTGGTGACCGGCGGGCCCGACGACGCAGCGCGGGTCGCGGGCGTCATCGAGCGGCTGGACCACCGCCGCGCGCGGGCGGTGGTGGGCTGGCCGCTCGCCCGCTTCGTGGCGCTTCAGGCGCGCTGCCGGGCGTTCGTGTGCGGCGACACCGGGCCCCTCCACACCTCGGTCGCGGCCGGCACGCCGACGCTCGGCCTGATGTCCCGCAACCGCCCGGCCATGTTCTTCCCGTATGCTGAGAGCGACGGCCATCGCGCGTACTATGCGCGCGTCGAGTGCAGCCCGTGCCACCGCGACGTGTGCGGCGACCTGCGCTGCCTCAAGCGGCTCACCGTCGAGGGTGCGTGGAATCTGCTGGAGGGCATGCTGGAGAGGAAGCCATGAAGCCTGAAGCCGCGCCGCATTCCGCCCTCGTCAGCTTCGTCTCGGACTTCGGGCACGACGACTGGTTCGTGGGCGTTGTGCACGGCGTGCTGATCGAGATCTGCCCGCATGCGCGCATCGTGGACCTCACCCACGAGATCCCGCCGGGGCAGGTCGAGCGCGCGGCGTTCGTGCTCGAAGCGGCGTGCCCCGATCTCCCGCCCGGCACGGTGAACCTCGCGGTCGTGGATCCGGGCGTGGGCACCGGGCGGCGCGCGCTCGCGGTCCGCGGTCGCGGCCAGCTCTTCGTGGGCCCGGACAACGGGATTCTCGAGTGGGCGCTCTCCGATCCCGAAGCGGAGGTGCGCGCCCTCGCGGAAGAGCGCTGGTTCCGGCACCCGGTGAGCCGCACGTTCCATGGCCGCGACGTGTTCGCGCCGGTGGCGGCACACCTCGCGTGCGGCACGCCGCTCGACGCGTTCGGCCCGCGCATCTCGGATCCGGCGCGCCTGCCGCGCCCACCGGCGCGTGCACAGGACGGCGAGCTCATGGGCCGGGTGATGTTCGTGGATCGCTTCGGCAACGCGCTCACGAACCTCACGGCGGCGTCACTTGCGAATGCGTTCCCGGGCGTGCCGGAAGAAAAGCTGGATGTGAGGATCGGAAGCCGAGCCATCCGCGGCCTCTCGCGCTCCTATGGCGACGCGGCGATCGGCACGCTGGTCGCGATCATCGGATCGAGCGGCAGGCTCGAGATCGCGCAGGTCGGCGGCAGCGCCGCGATCCGATTCGGCCTGGGGGAAGGGGATCCGGTCGTGGTGTCAGCCGCCGGCTGATCGGGACACCAACACGAAGCCCCGGCGCGCAGATCGGCCGGGGCTTCGCTTCGCCTGTGCAGCTTGTCGCTACGGGCGGCCGTGCTTGGTCGGCTCCATGGCCTGCGACATCAGCTTGCTCGCGCGCGGGAAGAGATCGAGCGCGGCCTGGAGCTGCGTGTCGTCCTCGACCAGGATCTTGTAGCGCTCGGTCTGTCCGAGGTTCGCGGCCAGCGCCAGCTCGGAGCGGAGCTGCCGCAGGATGAACGGCCGGTCCGCCTGCCAGATCGAGTCGCTGATCGCGACCTTGTGCGAGTCCATCACCTTGCGCAAGTCCCCCCACTCGTCGTCCGTGAGCTTGAAGTCCTTGCCGAGCATCGCCGTCGTCCACTTCGAATCCTTCATGTGCGTCACGTGGTGGGTGGCGTAGTCCGCGATCGGGTGCTTCTGGATCATCTCGACCTGCGGCCGCGTGAGGTTCTCGGGCTCCTTGAGGACGACGTCGGGATAGATGCCACCGCCTCCGTACACGGTCCGGCCGCCTGCGGTCTTGAACTTGGGCCGGGTGGCGAGCACCGAGTCGGAGGGCACGTCGGCGCGCTCGGCGTCGCGGGCGTACTCGTCGCGGTCGTTGAACTTGGTGTAGTCGCGCTGGATGAGCCGTCCGCTCGGCGTGTAGTACTTTGCGATCGTGAGCAGCAGCTTCGAGCCGTCGGAAAGCCGGAGCTGGTTCTGCACCAGGCCCTTGCCGAACGAGTTCGTGCCGGCGACCAGCCCGCGGTCGAGGTCCTGAATGGCGCCGGCCACGATCTCGGAGGCCGAGGCGCTGCCGTGATCGATCAGCACGACGATCGGCACGTCGGCGATCTTGTTGCGCTCGGTGCTCTTGTAGTCGCTGTTGGCGGACGGATTGCGCCCGCGCGTGTAGACCAGCAGCCGGTCGGCCGGGACGAACTGGTCCAGCACGTCCACCGCCTGGGTCAGGAGGCCGCCCGAGTTGGAGCGCAGATCCACGAGCAGCGATTTCATGCCCTGGCCCTTGAGCGTACTGAGCGCGCGCTCCAGCTCGTCGCCCGTGGTGGCCGAGAAGCGGATGATCCGCACGTAACCGATGCCCGGACGGATCATGTACGAGTAGGGCACGCTCTCGATCGGGATCTTGGCGCGCTCGATGTTGAAACGCAGCGGCTCGGGCTCGTCCTCGCGCGCGATCGCCACCTGCACGGTGCTGCCAGCCGGGCCGCGCAGCATCTTGAAGACGTCGTCGTTGTTGACGGTCTTCGGCACGGGCTTGCCGTCGATCTCCACGATCTGGTCGCCGGCACGGATGCCGAGTCGGAACGAGGGCGTCCCCTCGAGCGGCGAGATCACGGTGATGACGCCGTCGCGGATCTCGAACTGCACGCCGATTCCCGAATATTCGCCCTGGAACTGCTCGTCCATGCGCTGGGCGCGCTGCTCGGGGAGGTAGACGGTGTGAGGATCGAGCGTGCGCAGCATGCCGTCGATCGCGCCCTTGATCAGCTTTTCGTTGTCGGGGGGATCCACGTAGTGGTTCTGCACCAGGTAGAGCACCTGAGTGAAGAGGTCGAGTTGGCTGCGGAGGTCGTCGGTGGCCAGGAGCCCGCGCGCGAGCCCGAAACCGAGCAGCAGCGAGAGCGCCATGGCCACGCCCAGCGGGCCGAGCGATGTGCGACGTTGGGAGGGCATGGATACTTCCCCGTACGTTGTGACGTGTCAGACCGCGGGAGCGCCGGCCCGGAGGGAGCCGAGGCGTCTCGCGGCGGCTTCAAGTGTTTCACGCCGGCGCGCGAAGTGGAAGCGCAACCGCTCGCGGCCGGCGGATGGATCGGAGTAGAAGCTCGAACCGGGCACCGCCGCCACCCCCACGCCCGCGACCAGCGAGCGGGCGAACGAGACGTCGTCGGATGCGCCGAATGACGATATGTCGGTCATGACGTAGTAGGCGCCACTAGGCTTGAAGGTCTGGAACCCCGCCGCTTCCAGCGCGGGAAGCAAGTAGTCGCGGCGCTTCCGATAATTATCGGCCAGCGTCTCGTAGTAGCTCGGAGGAGATTCTAGCGCGACCGCCGCCGCTTCCTGAAGCGGCGCAGGCGCTCCCACGGTCAGGAAATCGTGAACCTTGCGTATGGCGTTGGTCAGGGCCGGAGGGGCCAGGCACCAGCCGATCCGCCAGCCGGTCACGCTGTAGGTCTTGGAGACCCCGCTGATCGTCACCGTGCGCTCCCGCATGCCCGGCAGGCTCGCCGGGGGGACGTGTCTCGCCCCGTCGTAGAGGATGTGCTCGTAGATCTCGTCCGTGACCGCGACCACGCCCCACTTCGCGCACAGCTCCGCGATGTGCGAAAGCTCCTCGCGAGTGAACACCTTGCCGGTCGGGTTCCCGGGAGTATTGATGACGATCGCCTTCGTTCGGTTGCCGAACGCCCGTTCCAGCTCGCCCGAGTCGTAGCTCCAATCGGGCTCCCGCAGTCGGACGAAGCGCGGCGTGGCGCCGCACAGGATCGCGTCCGGCCCATAGTTCTCGTAGAAAGGCTCGAAGATGATGACTTCTTCCCCCGGGTTCACAAGCGCGAGCAGGGTGGCCGCCATGCACTCGGTCGTGCCGCAGCACACCGTGACCTCGGTCTCGGCGTCGTAGTCGAGGCCCGCGTGGCGCCTGGTCTTCGCCACCAGCGCATCGCGCAGGCGTTTGGCGCCCCATGTGATGGCGTACTGGTTCACGTCCTCCCGCACCGCGCGCGCGGCTTCCTCCTTGATCGCATCGGGCGCGGGGAAATCCGGGAAGCCCTGGGCGAGGTTCACCCCGCCGTGCTGCTGACACAGCCGTGTCATCTCGCGGATCACGGACTCGGTGAAGAGGGTGCTGCGATGGGAGACGATGGCGCGCATGGGAGTCTAAGAGTCTACTCTCGCACCGGCAGGGGGCCAACATGCAAGATGCACGAGACCGGCGCGGCGAGCGGGCGGACGGATGCCGGCCCGGCGACGCACGAGGATGAAATCGATTCGCGCTCCGGCCACGCCCAGCCCGCCAGCCGCGTCTCCCATCGTCCGATGAGGTTCCGCACAGACGAGTGTGCGATGTTGAATG
>VBOS01000441.1:6713-8656 GCA_005893185.1 Candidatus Eiseniibacteriota bacterium | reverse complement strand
CCATCGTCCGCATGAGGTGAAGTGCGCCGCACCGCTCTCGAATTTGAGACGGAGCGGCTCCGACGCCCGCGCTACTTCTTCCTCACCAGCACATTCCCCAGCACCAGCATGTCCATGTCGGACTTCACGAACGTGTTGTGCGCGTTGGCCGGCGTGGTGACGATCGGCTCGCCCTTCAGGTTGAACGAAGTGTTGAGGATCACGGGCACGCCGGTCGCCTTGCCGAAGCGCTCGATCAGCGAGTAGTAGAGCGGGCTCGCGTCCTTGAACACGGTCTGCAGCCGCCCCGAGCCGTCCACGTGGGTGATCGCGGGGAGCGTGGCGTGGTGCTCGGGCTTGACCGGGACGACCAGCAGCATGAAGCGCGCGGGGTAGTGCTTGCAGGCGTCGGGCAGGTCGAAGTAGCGCTCGGCGGCGTCGGCGAGCACAGATGGCGCGAACGGCCGGTAGGGCTCGCGGAACTTGATCTTGGTGTTGACGATGTCCTTCATGTCCGCGCGCCGGGCATCGGCGATGATGCTGCGCGAGCCGAGTGCCCGCGGGCCCCATTCGAAGCGTCCCTGGTGCCAGCCCACCACCTCGCCGCGCGTGAGGGACTCCACGACGCGGTCGAGCATCTTGTCCTCGCTGTCCACCACATCGTGCGCGATGTTCTGCGCGCGCAGCCAGTCGACCGATTCGCCCTGCGAGTAGGACTTGCCCCAGTAGGCGTGCTCCATCACGAAGCGCCGCGGCTGGCCCAGGAGCTGGTGATTGGCGTAGAGCGCGGCGCCCACAGCTCCGCCGCCGTCGCCGGCGGCGGGCTGGACGTAGAGCTCCTTGAACGGCGTCTCGCGCAGGATGCGGCCGTTCGCGACCGAGTTGAGCGCCACGCCGCCCGCCATGCACAGCCGGGTCTTGCCGGTCTCCTTGTGGAGCGCGCGCGCCATGTGGAGCAGCACCTCCTCGGTCACGCGCTGGATCGAAGATGCGACGTCGGCGTAGTACTGGTTGCGGTCTGCGAGCTGCTCGAAGTCGGCGGGCTTCTCGCCGAAGTAGGAGGGGTAGCCCGACTCGCGGGTGAAGAAGTGCATGCTGGGGGGGCGCTCTTCCCCCATCAGCTCGACGAAGCGGTGGTTGTACGTGTGGCGCGCGGAGTAGTGGAAGCTGAAGTACTCCATGTTGAGGCGGAACGAGCCGTCGTCGCCGAGCGTGATCAGCTTCCACACCTTCTCGATGTAGCGCGGCTTCCCGTAGGGCGCCATGCCCATCACCTTGTACTCGCCTTCGTTCACCTCGAACCCCAGGAACGCGGTGAAGGCGCTGTAGAGCAGCCCGAGCGAGTGCGGGAAGCGGATCTCGCGGGTGAGCGCGAGCTGGTTGCCGCTGCCGGTGCCGAAGGCGGCGGTCGCCCACTCGCCGACGCCGTCCACCGTGAGGATGGCTGCGTCCTCGAACGGTGACGCGTAGAACGCGCTGGCCGCGTGCGAGGCGTGATGGTCGATCGCCAGCACCTTCTTCGGGTGCACGCCGACCTTGTCGGTGATCAGGTTCTGCACCCAGAGCTTCTCGGAGAGCCAGGCCACCATGCCCTCGCGGAACACCTCGTAGCTCCGGGGGAAGGTCGAGAGGCTGCTCGAGAGAATGCGCTCGAACTTGAGGAACGGCTTCTCGTAGTAGACGACGTAGTCGAGATCCTCGGCGCGCAGTCCCGCCTGCTCGAGGCAGAACGCGATGGCGTCGGAGGGGAACCCGTGGTCGTGCTTGATGCGCGAGAAGCGCTCCTCCTCGGCGGCGGCCACGAGCACGCCGTCGCGGACGAGGGCGGCGGCCGAGTCGTGATAGAAGCAGGAGATGCCGAGGATGTTCATCGGACCTGCGTCGAACGGGGGTTGGGTGTGAGCCGCGCGCTAGAAGCCGCTCTGCGCCTCTTCCACGCCCTTGGGCGGGGGAGGCAGCGGAAT
>VBOS01000441.1:0-6675 GCA_005893185.1 Candidatus Eiseniibacteriota bacterium | reverse complement strand
TCCGTGAGATGAGGTTGCCGATCGCGCGCGCGATCTTCTGCCAGCCGCGCCACAGGTGCTTGTAGAACGGCGCGCCGGGCGGCAGCGGCTTATCGCGGCGGGTCGAGCCGAGCTGGACCGCCGCGGACGTGAAGCCCATGACTTAGAAGATGGTGTAGATGAACGCGCTGATGGCCGAGGACTGCCCGAAGATCACGAGGATGCCCAGGACCAGGAGCATGGCGACGAGCGGCGTCATCCACCACAGCTTGCGGCGCCAGAAGAAGGTCAGGAGCCCCCCGGCGATCCCCACGCGGGCGGTGGTGTTGCGCGCAAAGCGGTGGACGAAGTTCACGGGGAGGGTCTCCGGGAAAGCGGGTGCAGGTTACCCAATCGACCGCAATTATACGGCCTCGGAACGCGGTTGGTCAACCCGGAGAATCCCGATATCTTCCGGCGATGAGCCGCCTTGCCGGCAACCTCCTGGTGCTGGTGGCGGGGCTCCTGGGTGGCGTGCTGCTGCTCGAGATCGTGCTCCGGGTCGCGGGGCTCAACCCCGCCGAGACCACGCTCGACCCGACGATCGGCTACCGCTTCATACCCCACGCACGATACCGCCACACGCAGGAGGGCTTCTCGACCGGGCGCTTCAACGGGCACGGCTGGCGGGACGCGGAGCACGCCTACGCCAAGCCCCCGAACACGACGCGCATCCTGTTCCTCGGCGACTCCTACGTGTCCGCCTTCCAGGTGCCGCTCGACAGCGCCTTCTATCGCCGGCTCGAGCGCGGCTTGACGGCGCGGGCCCGGCCGGGGCGCCGCTTCGAGGTGGTGGCGCTCGGCGCGGACGGCAACAGCACAGCGGTCGAGTACCTGACGTACCTGCACTGGGGCGTGCGCTACGACCCGGATGTGGTCGCAGTGCTCTTCATCCTCAACGACCAGGCCGACAACTGGCGCCCGGCGGCGCTCGACAAGGCGCGGCCGTTCTTCCTGGAGGAAGGCGACTCGCTGCGGCTCGACGACTCGTTCGCCGGGCCCAAGGGCGCGCGCCGGTCGGATCCGCTGCGCTGGCTCAAGTCGCACTCCGTGCTGGCCGCGACGGTGCGGCGGGCGATCACAGCACTCCACCCCCCGGTGCGCCCGCCTGTGGCCCCGGGGACGCCGGTCGAGGACGGCTACTACCGCACGTGGAACTTCGACCGGCGGCTCCCCGCCGACTCGATCCCGGCGTTCCGCGTGACCGAGAAGATCCTGGCGCGCTTCGCCCGCGACGTTGCGCTCGACGGGCGGCGCTTCGTCCTGGTCGTCGCCGGCTTCGCCAACCAGGAGGACCGGCGGTTCCTCGCCGAGGATTCCCGCAATCCCGACTTCGACCCGGAGAAGCCCTTGCGCTGGCTCCAGTCGGTGGGCGCGCGCCACGGCTTCGATGTGCTGACGCTCACGCCCGCGTTCCGCGCGGCCAGCATCCGCCTCGACCGGCCGCTTTGGTTCGGCACCCACGGCCACTACGGGCACTGGAACAGCGACGGCCACGCCGTCGCGGCGGCTGCGCTGGAGGACTATTTCGCGCACGCGCTGCCGGGCCTGGATTCCGCCGCCGCCGGGCCCGCCGGCGCCGGGCGCTGAGCCCCTCGCCGCGGGAGCGCCCGGGGAGCACGAAGCTCAGCCGGGCCAGCCCCATCAAAGCGCGGAAGGGCCGCCCGACATCGGCGGCCCTCCCGCGCTGATTCCGAATCCGGGTTAGCGCGTCACGCTGATCTTCGCGCTGCGCCGCTGGTCACCCACGGTCAGCCGAACGAAGTACGTGCCCGGAGGCGTGAGATTGCCCTTCGAGCTCCTGCCATCCCAGGTCACGGAGTTCGGGCCGGCCTTGACCGCGCCGTTCAGCAGGGTCTTCACACGCTCGCCGGCCACGTTGTAGATCTCGACCAGCGCCCGGCCCGCGCTCGGGACCTCGAAGTCCACCCGCGTGGCACCCGGGGTCGGGTTCGGGATGATCCCGCGAACCGCGAAAATCGCCTGCGCCGGAGTCAGAGCCCGCAGCGGCGTCGTATAACCCCACTTTCCGGAGTCGAGGTAGCCGATCTTGTAGTAATACTCGGCGCCGGCCTGCACGGAGACATCGTGGTAGACGAACGAGGTCCGTCCCTGAGGCTCGATGTCCGCTCCGACCGCCTGGTAATCGCCGCCCGCGGACGCTGCGCGCATCACGCGGAACTTCTCCGCTGTGGTCAGGATCGTCTGCCACCTCACGTCGACGTATCCGTAGCCCGACTCGACGATCACGTTCCCGAATTGCACCGGGGTGGGCTCGGGGATGTCGCTTGTGAACTCGTAGCGCGCGGTATCCCCGGTCGCGAAGTTGATCGCGGGATAGACGTTGAACGGTATCCGCTCGACCAGGTACACGGTGTTGCCCTCGCGCACGTTCCGGAACGTGAACCCCAGCGCCGCCAGGTCCGAAGGGGCGATCCCGCATTCACCGCCCGCTGGGCATTCGCGGTCGGAGACCATGATCATCTGGGGCGGCAGCGGCGCCGGCGGATACCAGACGATGTCGCTCCAGTTCGTGCTGTCCTCAGGCGCAGCGGTCGAATCCTCGAGCAGGACCACAAAGCCCGGCTGCACCCCCGGCCCGGGCAGGCCCGCCCCGACTCGCGGCTCCTGCGGGTCCGGGAAGTTCTCGGCGAGCCCGGCGCGGAACCCATGGGTTCCGGGGAGCGGCGCGCCCGGCGGCAGGGTGTCCTGATCGCTGTAGATCGCGTAGTAGGTCGTGGGAATCGGGTTTCTGAGATACGGATTGAAGACCTTGTAGAACACGAACGGCCGGTCTTCCACGACGAACCAGGTGTTCCCTTCCGCGATGTTCCGCAGGGTGATGCCGAGCGGCGCGAGGTCCTGGTCCGTGATCCCCGGTCCCCCTCCGTCGGCGTCCGACACCATGGCGGCGAAGCCCGCGGCCGCCCCGAAGTCGACCACGTCGCTCCACCCCCGCGGATCGTCGACCGGGCCGGTCGCGTCGGGCTCGACGAGCACCAGGTATCCGGGCTGGACCGGCCCCGGGAGACGCGCCCAGGTCACGGGATCGTTCTTGCTGCCGAACTCCTCGCGAATGCGCACGACCGATGTGTCTCCATTCAGCGGCGTCCCGGGCAACAGCGTGTCCACATCGCTGTAGATCCTGTAGATCGCGACCGCCCCGGTGGTGTCGAAGCAGTCGTACTGCGTGAAACGCCGCTGCTCGGCGATGTAGCGCGTGTTCCCGTGATTGATCAGATCCACCGACAGGCCGAAGGGGGCGAGGATGGCGTCCGAGAAGCCCTCGGCGCCCGCGGGATCGGAGATCAGGATCGCCACCGAGTCGAGCGGCGGGAACCACAGGACGTCGCTCCAGTTCGCCGGGTCATCGTCGCTGTGGAACTTGTCTTCCTTGAGGACCACGAAACCGGGGACCACGCCGTGGCCCACGGGCACGGCCACGGTGTCGTCTTCCCCGCCCTTCACGCCGAATTTCTCGCGGATCTGGACGACCAGGGTGTCGAGCACCACCGGCGTCCCGGGCGGCGCCGGGAAGTTGTCCTCGCACGCGCGAATCGCCTCCTGGAGCCGGGGATTGTCGAGGCCGGTCGCGCCGTTCTGGTTGTTCGCACCGTTGCAGCTCCCGGTAATGTGGATCGCCACCGCCACGGTGGAGTCGCTCTCGAGCGTGATCAGCCCGCCCGAGTCACCGCCGCACGTGTCCAGATCGTGCACGATGTCCACCGAGTTCGACTTGAGGTCGGGGTCGTTGGGTCCGTTCACGGCCAGCACCGTTCCGCAAGACCTGGTTTGAGCCAGGTTGAGCCGCTGCCGATTGTCGATGACGTTCGTGTCGCACGCGCAGAAGTTGCTGTCGGGGTTCGCGCTCCCGAGCCCCACGACGCCGTAGCCGTACTTGCAGATCCGGGTCCCCACCGCGACGACGGGGCTCACGGTCACGGCCGCGTTCTGGACCTCGAATGCCGTCTCCCCGTTCTCGTTGCGTCCCGGAAAGAAGACCGCCCAGTCGTCGCCCGGGCCGTTCAGGCGGAAGTCCACGCTCCCCATCTGGATCGGGAACGTGTGCCGGGCGTCCGAAGAATTGGGGGCGCAGTCCGCGTCCGAGAGCGGTACGTCGAATTCCACGATGCCGCCGATCGCGCCCTCGAAGTTGTGCCCCGCCGAGAGCATGCAGTGCTGCTCCGGCTTCTTGAGGTTGTCGTGCTCCTCGATGATCCAGCCGGTCCCGAAGGCACTGCTGCCGTCCTTGTAATCGATCGTGAGCCGCGCCACCGCCGGGTGGAAGGACCTCCTGCGCGAGTCCACGTTGCCGCACACCTTCTGGATCTCGGGGGGGCCTGCGCGATTCGGGCCGACGCCGGCCTTGACCTGCGAGACCGTCACGGAATTCCCGCTCGTTCGAGGGCCGGCGACCAGCTCGACCTTCACCGTCCCTCCGCGGAAGCGCAGGGTCGAATAGTTCCACTCGCCCAGCTGACGGGCATCGAGTCGCTGAGAGGAGCCGTCCGCGAGCGAAGTGATCCGAACGTAGCTACCGCCCTTGAGCACGGTGGACTGCAGGAAGACCCGCACCCACGGCGCCTTGCCGACGTCCACAACCTGGGAGAACACGACTTGCTCGCGGGCGGTCGTGTTGGATTTCGGACCCGACGCGACCACGGGTTGTGCGATGCGGGTGGGAACGAGCTTCTGGGAGGCGGCGGGCGAAGCCGGGATCGTGGCGGCGAGAACCAGCAACAGTGTCGCGAGTCTTTTCATCGTCTGACTCCTTCTTCGTTGGGGCACGAGAGAACGCGGGGCACGAGACAGGCGTGAAAGGCGCTTCGACGATTCGGATGAGGGGGGTCCGCGCCGGCGCATGGTGGCTCAGTCCATGGCCGGCCTCCGGAGCACGGGGAACGCGCGATGCGAGCGTAGCCCGCGAGGCGAGCAGGACGCGCGAGGCGAGTAGAGGGCGGCCTCTCTGCGATAGGGAAGGGCTGTCAACTGCCGATCCAAGGGCGTTGGAGCATCGGTGTGTGCGCGGCAGGCGGCGTGAGAGGGCGATCGGACTTCGACGCGAACGGAGTTTTTCCGGCGGAGATATTCCCGCACCTTGCGGGGGGGCGCAAGCAAAATCTCGCGTCGCTCCACCACCGAACACGTTGAACGACATGCCTCCAGCCCGTAAACTGCGGGGCTGGACCTGCCATGACCGACGCCCTCCTCGCACTCGAAGATGGCCGGATTTTCCGCGGCCGCCGCTTCGGCGCTCTCTCCGACGCCGCGGGCGAAGTGGTGTTCAACACCTCGATGACCGGCTACCAGGAGATCCTCGGCGACCCTTCCTACGCCGGCCAGATCGTGGTGATGACCTACCCGATGATCGGGAACTACGGAATCGCGCCCGAGGACTTCGAGTCGCGCAAGCCGTTCGTCGAGGCGTTGGTGGTGCGCGAGCCGAGCCGCATCGCGAGCAACTGGCGCCACGAGCGCACCCTCGACGACTACCTCGCCGCGCATGGCGTGCCGGGCTTCTGCGGCTTCGATACGCGCGCGCTGGTGCGCCACCTGCGCGACCAGGGCTCGAAGCGCGGCGTGATCGGGAGCGCAGCGCAGGGCGCCGACGCGCTGGTCGCGCGCGCACGCGCCGTGAAGCCGATGGCGGGCTGCGATCTCGCGAGCGTTGTGACCACAGACAAGAGCTACGCCTGGACGAAGCCGGGCTACGTGCTGCCCGCGAACGGGCATGAATCGCCGCCGGATCGCCCGGACGTCGCCGGCGCGCGCGACCGCCGGCCCGCAGCTCCGCGCCCGCCCGAGCCGGGCTATCGGGTGATCGTGCTCGACTGCGGCGTCAAGTGGAACATCCTGCGCCGCCTGGTGGACGTGGGCTGCAGCGTCACCGCTGCGCCCGCCACGACTGCCGCCGAGGACATCCTGAGCCTGAAGCCCCACGGCATCGTGATCTCGAAAGGCCCCGGCGATCCCGAGCCCGTCCAATACGCCGTGAAGACCGTGCGCGCGCTGATCGGGCGCGTGCCGCTGATGGGCATCTGCCTCGGGCACCAGCTCTTGGGTCTCGCCGCCGGCGGCAAGACCTACAAGCTCAAGTTCGGCCACCGCGGGGGCAACCATCCGGTGATGGACCTCACCACGGGCAAGGTCGAGATCACATCGCACAATCACGGCTTCGCGGTGGACCCCGACTCGCTCCCCGACCGCGACGTCGAGCGTACCCACATCAACCTCAACGACCAGACGCTCGAGGGCCTGCGCCTCAAGAACGCGCCCGCCTTCAGCGTCCAGTACCATCCCGAGGCGTCCCCCGGGCCGCACGACGCGCGCTATCTCTTCGAGCGCTTCGCCGACATGATGCGCGAGCACGCAGGAGCGCGGCGATGAACTGGGGGGCGCTGCGATGAAGGCGCGGGTTCGGCGATGAACTGCGGGGCGCTGCGGAAGGGCGGGACTCCCTGCGCGGCCGTTCGGGCGCGCATCCTGCGCGCCCTCACTGACGCGAAGCCTCGCTCCCGCCATCCCTGGCTCCGCTCGGCTTCGAGACGCAGCTCAGGGGATCCCGCCCTTCCGCAGCGCGCGCCTGCCTGGGGGGCCCTCTGATGCCGCGTCGCCGCGACCTCAAGCGCATCCTGGTCATCGGCTCGGGGCCGATCG
>VBOS01000440.1 GCA_005893185.1 Candidatus Eiseniibacteriota bacterium | reverse complement strand
TCGTCTTCGCCGCGTCGGCCGTCCTCGCCCTCGGAACGTGGGCTTCGCTCACGTTCGCATGCGACGACAAAGCCTCCGCCGCGGCCGCCTCGTCCAAGTCGTCAACTTGTACAGCTGCGGCAGCCGCCAAGTGCACTCCGCAGATGGCTGCCGCGTGCAAGACCATGAAGGCTGCGGGCATGCAGGGCTGCCCGCACGCCGCGACGTCCTCCGGGGCCTCGGCATCCACATGCCCGTATCATTCCCAGGGCGCCACGGCGACCACCGCGAGGAGCCTTGACGCGGTCACGATCTCGGCCACGGGCGGGGGTGCGTCCGTTGAGGCGGTGCCCATCGGCTCGGGCGCGGGCTGCAGCCACGGCGCCGCGACCGCCACGAGCGGCAGCTGCAGCCACGGTGCCGCGACCGCCGCCGACGCCGGCAAGTGCATGGGACACGGCATGGCGAAGACCGCCGACAGCTACCAGCACGCCGACTGCGACGCATGCGCCGACATGGCCTTCTGCGACGGCGAGGTGAAGTCGCTGGGCACCACCGTCCAGATCGTGCCGCTCAAGAACGGCGTGATGTACGTCTACACCGCCGTCGACCCGAACAAGGTCCGCGCGGTCCAGGCGTCCATGGGACGCCGGAACGACCGCATGCTGAGCATCCTCGCGGCCGGCGACAAGGCGCATCTCTGCCCCTCGTGCAAGGCGGTGCGGGGCGCGATCGCGAGCGGGAAGATGAACCGCGAGCTGGTCAACATCGAGGGTGGATGCCTGACGTTGATGACCTCGACCGACCCCGCGACGCTGGCGAGGATCTACTCGCTGGCAGGCGTCAAGGGGCCGCTCTCCGTCAAGATCTGACCGGCATTCGGGAGCGACGAGGGCCGGCCCGGCGAACGGGCCGGCCCTTCTTATTGGGGCCGAGTGCCGCGGGTGAGTGCTGCGGGTGCCGCGGCTTGCGGTTCACGAAGGATGGGGTCTAGGCTTTTCGAGCCATGGCTATCTCACGCTTTCGCCGCGGCGCGTTGTTCGCCGCCGCCCTCGGGGTCGCGATCCCGGCCGCCCTGCTGGCCGGCACCGGCATCTACCTGACGCTGCGCATCGCGCGCGCGGTCGAGACCGACACGCGCCGCTACAACAGCTACATCGGGCAGCAGGTCGCGGAGGCGTTCGAGCAGGAGCTGCTCGATCACCTGCGGCGCGCAGTTGCGACGGCCGAGAACGCGGCCCGCGAGGGCGCCCCGCGGGTCGTGATCGAGGCCGCGCTGGCGGACGGGACGCGCGAGTTCGAGGGCTCGCACCTCGTGCCGCTCGACGACCTGAACGGCGTCTCGCTGCTGGTCGTGGAGAGCCAGCCGGTGATCTACGCGCCCGGCGAGGGGGCGCGGCGCGGTCAGTACTTCACGGGCGTGCTGCTGCGCGGGCCCGCCGGGCAGGTGATCGGCGCCGGCGGATGGTGGATCCGTCCCGCGGTGTTCCTGCGGAACCATCTCGACATGGTGTACCACGAGCGAATGCCGCAGAACCCGCGGCTCTACGGCGGGATCGAGAACGCGCGCAACCTCTCGGTCGAGCTGTTCGACGCGCAGCAGCAGCGGATCGGCAACGTGCGCGAGCCCGGGCCCCACGCAACCGCCCGCACCGAGCCGATGGGCGGCCCGTTCGAGGGCTTCTCGGTGCGCGTGGGCTCGACGGCAAACGCCCCGGCGGTGTGGACCGGCTATTTCCTGGCGCTCCAGATCGCGTTCATCGCGCTCATGGGGCTCGCGATCCTGGCCGCGACCGTGTTCGGCTTCCGCTACACCGTCCGCCAGCTCGAGCTGGCCCAGCTCAAGTCGGCGTTCGTCTCGAACGTCACGCACGAGCTGAAGACCCCGGTCGCGCTCATCCGGCTCGCGGTCGAGACGCTCGAGATGCGGAGGGTGAAGAGCCCGGAGGAGACCGACCGGTTCCTGCGCACCATCGGCCGCGAGACCCAGCGCCTCGGGCAGCTCGTGGACAACATCCTCGACTTCGCCCGGCTCGAGGCCGGCCAGGTCACGTTCCGCTTCTCGCCGGTCGAGCTTCCGGCCCTGGTGCGCGACGTGCTCGAGGCCCTGAAGCCCCGGCTCGACCACCTCGAGTTCAAGGTCGAGACCGACGTCCCCGAGACGCTGCCGCCGGCGCGCGGGGACGCCATGGCGCTCACCCATTGCCTGCTCAACCTGCTCGACAACGCGATCAAGTATTCTCGGACCCGCAAGGAGATCCGGGTTTCGGGGGCGGCGCGCGACGGAACGGTGTCGCTCTCGGTCTCGGACCGCGGGATCGGGATCGCGCCTCCCGACCGCAGGCGCATCTTCGAGAAGTTCGTTCGGCTCGAGGACGGTCTCGTGCACGACGTGCGCGGGGCCGGGCTCGGGCTGTCGCTGGTGGACCAGATCATTCGTGCCCACGGCGGGCGGGTGGATGTCGTAAGCGCCGTGGGCGAGGGCAGCACGTTCACCCTCGTGCTGCCCGCTGCAACCGAGGCGGTGACGCTCCCGGCCGAATCGCAGCGGAGGACGGCCTCATGACGCTCAAGACCGAGGAAAAGACAATGAAGCGGGTGTTGATCGTGGAAGACGAGGAAGGGCTGCTCGACGGGCTGGCCCACAATTTCCGATACGAGGGCTACGAGGTCCTGACCGCGAAGAGCGGCCAGGAAGGCCTGAAGCTGGCCCTCAAGCAGAAGCCCGACGTGGTGCTGCTCGACATCATGCTGCCCGAGAAGGACGGTTTCACCGTGCTCAAGGAGCTGCGGCAGCGCCATCGCGACATCCCGGTGCTGGTGATGACCGCCCGCAACTTCGAGGCGGACGTGCTCAAGGGTTTCGACCTGGGAGCCGACGACTACGTCACCAAGCCGTTCGGAATCAAGGAGCTGATGGCGCGCGTCAAGCGCCTGGTGCAGCGCGGCCCTTCCGGGGCGCCGGCGCCGGGCCCGACGATCTACAAGTTCGGCGACGTGGAGGTGCGGTTCGAGCCGCGCGAGACGTACAAGAGCGGCAAGCAGGTGGCGCTCTCGTTCAAGGAGTTCGAGCTGCTCAAGTACCTGATCGAGCACCGCGGCCGCACCGTGTCGCGCGAGGAGCTGCTGGAGGAAATTTGGGGAGTGGACGAGGATCTCGGGGTCACCACGCGCACCGTGGACACCCATGTCTCCAATCTGCGCTCCAAGCTGGGCGCCGGATTCGCCCAGCCGTTCATCGTCGCTGTGCACAAGGTGGGCTACAAGTTCGTCCAGCCCTGAAGCCGTATCGCAGGTTCCTGGCGGCGGCAGCTGTGCTGGCCGGCGCCGCGCTGCACGCGGAGGCGCGCGCCGCCTCGAGCCTGGTCGCCGACGTCGGGTTTCTGTCGCCGGGCCACCGGATCGTGGTCAAGGTCACGCTCTCCGGGAAGGGCCCGTTCGCGATGCTGCTCGACACGGGAACCGATCGCTCGATCATCGACGCCACGCTCGCGCATCGGCTGCGCGCGCTCTCCGATGCCACTCCGGGCCCAGGCGCGGGCACGATGCCGCCCCGCGGGTGGGACATGCGCGACCTCCGGCTCGGGCACCTGCGCGCGGACAGCGTCGCCGCCGAGGCGCTCGATCTGGGGAGGATCTCCGCCCGGCTTGGAATGCACGTCGACGGCGTGCTCGGCTACAGCTTCCTCGTAGACCGGATCGTTCAGATCGACTACGGCCGCCATCGCCTGCGCTTCTTCCGCGGGTCACCCTCCTGGAGCGGATCCGAGTCGGTCGAGGAGGAGATGACGGTGGATCCTTCCGACCCGACGCCGCGATTCGCAGCGCGCGTCAACAGGCGGGAGGTCCTGCTGCTCTTCGACAGCGCCTCGAGCCACCCGCTCACTCTCCTCGGCGCCGCGATCCCGTTCCTCGGTCTCAAGGCCGCGTTCGAGGCGGCGCGGCCCGATTCGGCCGCCGGCGATGGCGGGCGTGACCCGAGGCGGGTGGGGCGGGTGCCCGTGGTCGAGATCGGTCCGATTCGACTCACGGACGCGCCATGCGTCTTCGGCGCCGAAAGCTACGGCGAGAGCTGGGACCGCAAGACCGCGGCCGGAACGATCGGCGGTGCGCTGCTCGACGGCCTGATCGTGACGCTCGACTATTCCCGCGGCAGCATACGCTTCGAGCGCTGAGCGGGCTCAGGAGCCTACGGCTTGTCCACGTACGGCGGGCCGACGTCGTGCACGACCGGCGGGACCGTCTTCAGGTAGCGGTAGATCGCCCGCAGATCGTCCTCGCGCAGCTTCTGGAAGCCCTGCCACGGCATGGGCGAGCCGGGAATCACGCGGCCGGTCCGGAAGCGCGCGACGAATTCCTCCTCGGAGAGCTTGGCGAGCCGGCCGGTCGTGGGATCGCCTGTGAGGTTGGGCGGGGCCCAGGTGCGCTTGAGGTTGACTTCGTCGGACATGGTCGCGCCGCCGAGATGGGGGCCCACCATCGCGCCCGTCTTGGTGTCGCGCTGCGTGTGGCACGCCCAGCAGTTGGCGACCGATTCCACGAGGTAGCGGCCGTTCTCCACGGTGGCGCCCTGCGGGTTGGCCGTGGGCGGCGTCTGCTTCGGACCGACGGGGTTCGCTTCCGCACCGGCGGCTGCGACCGCAGGTACGAGACCACGGCGGTGAGATCCTCGTCGGAGAGGCCCTGCATCTCCATGAAGGGGAGCAGCGCCCGGCCGTCACGCCCCACGCCGTAGCGCAGCGCGCGCGATCTCGCCGTCGGAGAAGCGCCCGATGCCGGTCTCGGGATCGGGCGTGATGTTGCTCGGGTAGAACTTGCCGGGCGGGATGTTGAACTCGAAGCCGCCCGAGAGCGGCACCTCCTCGCCGGCCTGCGCGCGCTCCATCTGCTTCGGATCGCCGTGACAGATCGGGCAGCTCGCGAGGTTGCGGACGACGTAGCGGCCGCGCTCGACCACGGCCGGATCGGTCGCGGCCGCGACCGCCGGCAGCGGCACGCTGAACTTGAGGTGCTGGCGCGACGCGACATACACCGCGAGCCCCACCACGAACAGGAGCAACGCCGCCCCGAGGCCCGCGAGCACTTTCTTCATGGATTCGGTCCCTCCGTCGTGGCCGGCGGTGCCGCGCGGTCTTTCGGTTGCGCGCCCGCCTCGCGCGCCAGCTTGGCGAACTCGTCCAGCGTGAGCGTCTCACCCCTGCGCCGCGGGTCGACGCCCGCCGCGCGGCACAACCGCTCGGCTTCGGCCTTGCCGATCCCGAGCGAGTCCTCGAGCGTGTTCGCGAGCTGCTTGCGCCGCATCTGGAACGAGCCGCGCACGATGCGGAACAGCAGCGACTCGCTCGGGACCTCGACCGGTGGCCGCTCCCGCAGGAAGAAGCGCACCAGCATGGAGTCCACGTCGGGCCGTGGCCAGAAGGCCCCGGCGCGCACCGTCATGAGCGGCTCGAGGAGCGCGTGGTAGCGCGCGAACAGCGTGAGCGAGCCGTAGGCTGCGTATTCGTGCTGAACGAGCAGCACGGCGCTGCGCACAGCTGCGCGCGAAGCGAACAGGTGCTCGAGCACCGGCGTCGTGATGTTGTACGGGATGTTGCCCACCACGGCAATCCGTTCGACCCCGTAGGTGCGAGCCACGGCCGCCAGATCGAAGTCGAGAAAGTCTCCTTCCACGATCTCCACGCCCGGGACCTCGGCAAGCTCCTCGCGCAACAGGGCTGCGAGCCCCGTGTCCTTCTCGACCGCGACCAGGCGGCGAACCTGCCGGGCGAGAAGCGGCGTGAGGGCGCCCGCTCCCGGTCCGATCTCGACCACGACGTCGTCGCTTCGCAAGTGACAGTGCTCGACGATCCGCTCGGCGAGGTCCTCGCGGACCAGGAAGTTCTGCCCGAAGCGCTTGCGCGGCGAGAGCCCGCGCGCGGAGAGCGCCTGCTTGAGGCGCGCGAGGGCGCTCCCTTCGGCCGCCGCGCGCTCGCGGACGTAGCGGGAAGAGCGGTGGGCGGGACGGCGGCTCCGGACCATGGCCGGGCATACTAGAGACCGCGCCGGTCCGCGGGAAGGGATGCGCTGCAGGCCCGAACGGTCGATGACGTCGGTGGCGCGCTGCGCGGGACGGCGCCCGAGGAGCGATCGCGAGGCAGGAGCGCGGCCCGTTGGATCGAGGCGGCGGCTCGAGCGGCGCAACCGCTTGCGTGCCGCGAGCAAAACCGCTATTCCAATGTCGGTCTTATCACGATTCTCTCGACAGCCGGGGAACGCAGCTCTCTCTCGCTCAGGAGGTGGGCGGTGCGTGCAAGGGGTGGAGTCGTTTGCGCTTTGATGCTGCTCGCCGCCGGCGCGGCGGCGGCCGATGGATGGACGCACACTCGAAGCCACACGTGGGTACGGTGGGTGGACACGCGGGAGTCGCTCGCGGCGCACCGTCGCGCGCCCGGCAAGAACTCGAGCCAACCACCCGTGCGCGCAGCCGCGAATGACACGGCGTGGACACGCAACGGCATCCCCGCTTGCTCCGTCGCCTCGAGTCAAGGGGAGCCCCGCGTGGTTTCCGACAACAATGGCGGGGCCGTCGTTACGTGGATCGACAGCCGCAGATCCCACAACGACATCTATGCCGAGCGGCTCGACGGGAAGGGCAATCCATTGTGGCCCGCCGCCGGCGTCGTGCTCGCGGCCAACGACTCGGATCTGGTCCAGCCCCTGCCCATGCCCGACGGTTCAGGCGGGGCCTTCGTCGTCATCGGGCAATCCACGCTCGAGGGATTTTCGGATGTGCTCGTTCAACACGTCACTTCCACCGGCGCCATCGCCTCCGGCTGGCCGGCCAACGGCATGAGCGTGGCGCCAGGCGGTGCGACGGGTTACGGCGCGGTGCCCACGGGCGACGGATTCCTGCTCATGGGATGGGTCGACCTCGATGGACAGCTCCGGCTCGTGCGCCTCACGGCTTCGGGCGGCTACGCGTCCGGCTGGACTGCCGCGGGGCTGGCGGTGGGCCGCGCCCAGAACAACGGTCAG
>VBOS01000439.1 GCA_005893185.1 Candidatus Eiseniibacteriota bacterium | reverse complement strand
GCGCAAGCTGCTCGAGGAACGGAAGGACGGCGACGAACAGACCGAGCCGGGATTTGCCGATGCCGATCGCAAGGCGGCGCTCACGGAGATCAAGTCCGAGCTCAGGAGCATCCTCGGCCGCTTGAAGCGCGAGCGCGGGTGACCCCGGCGGGCGCGTCCGGCCCGCAGCGCGGGCGCGTCGTGCGGCGGGCCCAAGCGAGCACGGTGGAATCGGCGTCGCGCGCCGGCGCGAGCGGCCTCGGGCCGTCGATGTGGCTCCTCGCTGCCGTCGTCTTGCTGGGTCTCGGGATTCGGTGCATCGATCTGGGAGCGCCCCTCGTCGACGAGCAGGCGTGGAGGCAGACCGATACCGCCGCCATCGCCCGCAACTATTTCGAGGAAGGTCGCCCGTTTCTCTATCCCAGCGTGGACTGGCGGGGCGGCACTCCCGGGTACGTCGAGATGGAGTTCCCGCTCTACCCATACCTGGTGGCGAAACTCTACGCCGCGTTCGGGAGGGCCGAAGAATGGATCGGGCGCCTGGTCTCCGCGCTGTTCTCGGCCGGCACGATCCCCCTGCTGTTCCTGTTGGCGCGCCGATTCTATGGACCGCCGGCCGCGCTCGTCGCAGCGTTCACGTTCACCATCGCCCCGATGAGCGCCTTCTTCGGGCGCGCCTTCATGCCGGAACCGGCGATGCTCTTCTTCAGCGTCGGTACGATCCTGCTGTTCGACTCCTGGGTCGAGAAGCCGACCCACTGGAGGCTGGCCGGGGCCGTGGGGTTCGCAACCCTGGCGTTCCTGGTGAAGGTGCCGACGCTGTACCTCGGCCTGCCCTTGCTCTTCCTGGCGATGGAGAAATCCGGCGGCAACCTCTTCCGCGAGCCGCAGCTCTGGGCCTTCGCTCTCCTGACCCTGGTTCCAACCGCCCTGTGGTACCGACATGCGTACGCTCTATTTCAGAAGACACATCTCACCTTCGGCATCTGGAATCACTACGGGTACGCGAAATGGGGAAACGTCAGCCTGCTGACGAGCGCCGACTTCTATCTGCTGATGCTGAGGCGACTGGGCGGCGTGACCCTGCGAGCGCGTGTTTCACGTCTGGCTCCTGGCGCTCGTGCTCTACGTGCTGCTCGTGCCGGAGGGCAACCGGACGCTGATGTACTACCAGCTGCCGTTCGTACCGGTGGGAGCGGTGTTCGTCGGCAAGGCACTCGGCCGTTTGTGGGAGGGTCCGGGGAGAGTGCGGGGACCGGCCTCGGGTCTGCCCATGCGACGGGTCGCCGTCGGCCTGTGTCTCGGCTCGATGGCCCTGCTCAGCGTTCGCTTCGCCGCCCCGCTGTTCGCAGCATCGCCCTACTACGTGGCCCAGAGGGACATCGGCCGTGAGGTCGAGGCGCGGGTGCCGAAGGACGCCCTCCTGGTCGTCGGCGACTTCGACACCAACGTGGGCGCCCAGTACCGGACGCAGAGCCCGACGCTGCTCTACTACGCCCACCGGAAAGGCTGGCAACTCCTGCCCGGCGAGTTCGGCGATCGCTCGCTGATCGATTCGCTCGTTCGGGGAGGCGCGCGATTCTTCCTGATTCCCGATTCGATCGATTGGAAGCCGAATCGGGCGAGCGTCTCGATGCTCCTCGTCGAATCGGGCGGAAGGAACGTCGCGAGGTTCCGCCGCGACGTGCGCCGCTGACGGGTCGAGCCCGCTGGCGTGTGCGACCCAGTCCGGGCTCGGCGCCCCGGGGGCCAGGGATGGGAAGGACGATGCGCCAGCCGCCCGCGCCCGGGGCCGACTTGCGCGAGCGTGCTGCGCTTGGCTAGATTCGCTGGTTCTGGAGCCTCGCGTCCCCCTTAGGTCGGGGCGTAGCGCAGCCTGGTAGCGCACCTGCATGGGGGGCAGGTGGTCGCTGGTTCAAATCCAGTCGCCCCGACCATTCTCTTCATTCCACTTCGCCACGCCGGCGCGAGCACGGTCCAATCTCGGAGCCCCCCGAACCCGCGAATGGTCGCCCTCAGCTGATGCGCGTCGCAGCCCTCGTCCCCGCCTACCAAGCCGCCGCGCACCTGGGTGAGGTGTTGCTCCGCCTCCAGGCGCTTCCCGCGCCGCCGGACACGCTGGTCGTGGACGACGGCTCGCGCGACGGCACGGCCGATGTTGCGCGCTCGTTCGGCGCGCGCCTCCACTCGTTCGCCGCCAATCGCGGGAAGGGTCACGCGCTGCTCAAGGGCTTCGAGCTGCTCTCCGACTACGAAGCGGTTGTGACGATCGACGCGGACGGCCAGCATCCGCCCGAGTGCTTCCCGGCATTCGTGGCGGCGGCCGAGGCCGGCGCGGACCTGGTGCTGGGGGCGCGCCCGCGGTCGCGCGACATGCCGGGCCTGCGCCGCTTCGCCAACGGCATGTCATCGGGCTGGACCAGCGCGCTCGCCGGCCGCGCGGTCTCCGACAGCCAGTGTGGGTACCGGCTCTACGGCCGCGACGTGATCGCCCGCACTCCGATGACAGCTGGGCGTTACGAGCTCGAGACCGAGATCATCGTGCGCGCGGCCCGCCTCGGCTTCCAGCTCGCGGAGGTCACGGTGCCGACGGTCTACGGCGACGAGCAGAGCCAGTTCCGGCTGGTGCGTGACGTCCCGCGCATCGTCGGCACGCTGCTCCGGCTTTCGATCGAGGGCGTGCTGCCCCCGGCCGCCATGCGCGCCGCGCGGCGTTCGTCCCGGCCCGCGGCGGAGCGCACGCGATGAACATCCTGGTCACCAACGACGACGGCATCCTCGCCCCGGCGCTCCGGGCGCTCCGGAGCGAGCTCGCGGCCCTCGGGCGGGTCGTGGTCGTGGCGCCGGACCGCGATCAGAGCGCGACCTCGCACTCGCTCACACTCCACCGGCCGTTCCGCATCCATCGCCACGAAGCGGATATCTACAGCGTGGACGGCACGCCCACCGACTGCGTTGTGTGCGCGTGGTACGGCCTGCTCGAGGCCCCGCCCGACCTGGTGATCTCGGGGATCAACCACGGGCCCAACATGGGCGAGGACGTGTTCTACTCCGGCACCGTGGCGGCTGCGATCGAGGGCGCGATGCAGGGATCCCCCGCGCTCTCGGTCTCGCTCGCGACCCGCGAGCTCACCGATTTCGTGGCGCCGGCCTCCTTCGTGGCGCGGCTCGCGCGGCGCGTGATGGAACGCGGCCTCCCGCGCCGACGCCTGCTCAACGTGAACATCCCGTTCCGGCCATGGGAGGAGATTCGCGGCGTGGCGGTGACGACGCTCGGGAGCCGCGTCTATCGCGACACGCTGGTGCGCAAGGTGGACCCGCGCGGGCGGGATTACTATTGGATCGGAGGGGAGGATCCGGTGTGGGATCCGCGGGAGGGCACGGACTTCAACGCTGTGCACGAGGGCTGGATCTCCGTCACCCCGCTCAAGCTCGACCTCACGGACGAGCCGGCGGTGGACACGGTGCAGGAATGGAACCTCCAGAAATGACGAATGGCGTCCCGCTCGCGGCCGACGCCGACCCGTTCACGCCCGCGCGCCGCCGCATGGTCGAGGAGCAGCTCCGCGCCCGCGGCATTCGGGACCGGCGCGTGCTCGATGCCATGGGCGCCGTGCCGCGCCACGCGTTCGTGGACCCGGGCTACCACGCCCGCGCCTACGGAGACCACGCCCTGCCGAGCGAGCAGGGCCAGACCATCTCGCAGCCCTACATCGTGGCGCGCATGCTGGAGCTGGCCGAGCTCGAGGCCACGCACCGGGTCCTCGAAATCGGCACCGGGACCGGATATCAGACGGCGCTGCTCGCGCGCCTCGCCGACCGCGTCTACAGCGTGGAGCGCGTGCCATCGTTGGTGCGCGGCGCCGACCAGCGGCTCCGCGCGCTCGGGGTCTCGAACGTCATCCTGCGTCACGGCGACGGCACGATCGGATGGCAGGAGTTCGCGCCCTATGATAGGGTCCTCGTCGCTGCGGCCGCGCCACGCGTGCCCGAGTCGCTGCGCGCGCAGCTCGCGGAGCCCGGCGTGCTCGTCATCCCGGTCGGCGGCGAGGAGCGGCAGCATCTCGAGGTCTGGCGCAGAGAGCCCTCGGGGCGGTGGGAGGGTCGGCGGTACGGCGAGTGCCGATTCGTTCCGCTGCTGGGGCGCGACGCGTGGCCCGATCCTCCTCCTACAATCGAATAGCGAGAGTCGTGTCGGGGCGTGGCTCAGCCTGGTAGAGCACCTGGTTCGGGACCAGGGGGTCGGAGGTTCAAATCCTCTCGCCCCGACCATTCCTCGCTCGCGCCTCCTTCCGCCTTGACAGGCCGGGTGGTGGGGGGCGCATTCTCCGCTCACGGCATGCACACGGTTCACCTCGTGATCCGCGGGCGCGTCCAGGGCGTCGGGTTCCGCGTCTTCGCCGCTCGCGAGGCGCGGCGTCTCCAGTTGAGCGGCGTCGTTCGCAACCTCGTGGACGGGGCAGTGGAAGTCGAGGCCGAGGGCGATCGACCGAGCCTCGAGCGTCTGGTGGAGACGCTGCGCGTCGGGCCGCACGCCGCGCGCGTCGCGAGCGTGGACGAACGCTGGAGTGAGGGTCCCGCGCGTCACAGCGGGTTCGAGATCGGAAACGAACGACCATGAGCGCACCCCGTCTCGCACGCTTCCGGGAGCGTCTCGCCGATGCGCTGGCGGCAGCACGCGAGCGCCGCGCGCTGAGCGCGCGCGAGTACGATGCACTGCTCGTCGATCCCGATTTCGAGGACGCCGAGTTCGAGCGCTTCCGGGCGGAAGTTGAGTCCGCCGGGATCGCCCTGCCCGATGAGGAGTCGGAGCCGGCCGCGCTCCCCGGCCAGGCGCTCGTGGGCGAGCCCGAGCGCGATCTCCTCGAGCTCTACCTCGACGAGATCGGGCGCCACGCCCTGATGAGCCACGACGAGCTGATCGCCGCCGCGCGCCGGGCGCGCGCCGGGGACGAAACCCAGCGCAAGCGCATCATCCTCGCCAACCTCCGCCTGGTCGTGCACATCGCGCGCGCCTACCGCGGGCGCGGTCTGCCGATGCTCGACGTGATCGAGGAGGGCAACCTGGGGCTGATCCAGGCGGTAGACCGCTTCGAGCCGGAGCGCGGCCTGCGCTTCAGCACGTACGCTGCGATCTGGATCCGGCAGTCGGTCCTGCGCGGCATCGCGGAGCAGGCGCGAGCTGTGCGCATCCCGGTGCAGATGATCCAGCAGGTGAACCGCTATCTGATCGCCAGTCGCGCGCTGCGCGCCCGGCTCGGGCGCGAGCCGCTCGCGGATGAGCTGGGGCGCGAGCTCGGCATTTCGGCGGTGCGCGCCGAGCGGCTTGCGGGACTGGTCTCCGGGCTGCGCTCGCTGGACGAGGGCTCGAGCCTCGCGGCATTCGAGCAGCTCACGACCGAGGACCTGGACGAGGCGCCGCCTTCGGTGGAGCGCCTGGTCGAGCTCCAGCTCGAGCACGAGAAGCTCGACCGACTGCTGCGCTCGCTTTCGCAGCGCGAGGAGCAGGTGCTGCGCATCCGCTACGGCTTCTACGACGGCGTGGCGCGCACGCTGGCCCAGACCGGCGCCCACTTCGGCATCTCGCGCGAGCGCGTACGGCAGATCGAGGCGCGGGCCCTCGGCAAGCTGCGGAGCGCGATCGAGCTGCACGACATGGACCGCGCGGCGGGCGTGCCGGTCCAATGAGCGGCCCCATGCGCGGTCCGGTCCCGGGTACTTCGGCCGCGAACGGCCTGCGCCGCCTGATCCGCGACGTGCCCGATTTCCCGAGGCGCGGCGTTGTGTTCAAGGACATCACGCCGCTGCTGCTCGACCCGGCGGGGCTCGCGGAATGCGTGCGCCTCATGGCGGAACGTGCGCCCCGGCCCGATGCTGTCGTGGCGATCGAGTCGCGCGGCTTCGTCTTCGGGACCGCGCTCGCCCTGCATTGGGCGGTGCCGCTCGTGCCGGCGCGCAAGTTCGGGAAGCTCCCGGGGGAGACCGTGCGGCAGGTGTACTCGCTCGAATACGGCGAGGACACGATC
>VBOS01000438.1:287-3293 GCA_005893185.1 Candidatus Eiseniibacteriota bacterium | reverse complement strand
GGCATCCCGTTCCCGGTGTTCGCGCGCGCATCGTTCGGCGTGCTGGGCTCGAACGTGCCCGCGCTGCTGCGGGCGCTGGTGGCGTGCGGCTGGTTCGGCATCCAGACCTGGATCGGAGGGGCCGCGATCTACGCGCTCACGCGCCAGCTCTGGCCGGGGGTCGAGAGCCTGCCCAACGTCGTGCCCGGCTTTCTCGGGATCCGGACCGGCGAGTTCGCAGCGTTCCTGCTGTTCTGGGCGATGAACGTGTGGTTCATCGTGAAGGGCACCGAGTCCATCAAGTGGCTGGAGTCGCTGTCGGCGCCGTTCCTGATCGTGGTGGGCCTGGCGCTCCTGGCGTGGGCGAACGTGCGGGCCGGCGGCTGGGGGCCGATCTTGGCGCAGCCGTCACGCTTTCAGAGCCGGGCCGAATTCCTGCGCGTGTTCTTCCCCGCGCTCACAGCGATGATCGGCTACTGGGCCACGCTCTCGCTCAACATCCCGGACTTCACGCGCTACGCGCGCTCGCAGAAAGACCAGGTGTTGGGCCAGGCGCTCGGGCTTCCGACCACGATGACGCTCTACGCCTTCATCGGGGTGGCGGTCACGTCGGCGACCGCGCTCATCTTCCCGGGCGGCGGCGTGATCTGGGATCCGGTGAAGCTCCTGAGCCGGATCGGGGGGCCCATCACCGTGATGCTCTCGATGCTGGCGCTCACGGTCGCCACCCTCACGACCAACCTCGCCGCCAACGTGGTCTCGCCCGCCAACGACTTCAGCAACGTCGCCCCGCGCCTGATCTCGTTTCGCATGGGGGGGCTCATCACCGCCGTGATCGGGGTCGTGATGATGCCGTGGAAGCTGCTCGCGTCGTCCCAGGGCTACATCTTCACCTGGCTGGTCGGCTATTCGGCGCTGCTCGGCCCGATCGGCGGCATCCTGATCGCCGACTACTTCGTCATGCGCCGGCGCGAGCTGGCGGTGGACGATCTCTACCGTCGCGGCGGGCTCTACGAGTACAAGGGTGGCGTGAACCCAGCTGCGATCGCCGCCCTCGTCGCCGGCGTGCTGCCCAACGTGCCGGGCTTCCTCGCGCAGGCTTTCCCCGCCGCGTTCCCGCACGTCGCGGCGTTCTGGAAGGGGATCTACTTCTACGCCTGGTTCGTGGGCTTCGCGATCGCCGGGGCGCTGTACCTGGTGCTGATGCGGGGCAGGAGCGCGGCGCGGGCGGCGTGAGGCGGCTCCCTTGTGGAGTCCGCCCCGCCCGCCTGCCTTCGAACGCCGACACGCCGCATCCCACCGGGCACCGGAACCCGCCGCGTCTTCAGCTCAATTCACGACCACCAGATTCAGCGTACGCTCGACCGAGCCGGCTCGGATCCGCGCCTGGTACAGGCCGGCGCCGACGCGGTGGCCACGATCGTCGGTCCGTGGCCACGGCACGCTGTGCTCGCCGGCCTCGAGCGTGCGGTTCACGAGCCGGGCGACGCGGCGCCCGGCCACGTCGAAGAGCGTCAGCTCCACGTGCACGGCCGACGGCAGCCGGAACCGCAGCGTCCCGCCGTCGCTGGACGGGTTCGGGCCCTGCGTAAAAGCGACCTCGTCGCGCGACTCATCCCGCACGCCGACCACCCCCGGGAACCAGCCGATGTCGTAGAAGTTGTGATACGTGAGGTCCACCTTCTGCGAGAGATCGGGATTGATCGCCGGCTCCATGAGCAAGTTGGGGAACGCGGACTCGTCCCAGTGCGAAACGCTCGAGCCCGACTGGTCGGGATTGGGCGCGAACATGAGGACCTTGCCGGCGCCATCCACGCCTGCGAGGTGCGCGGGGTCGAGCGCGATCGTGGCCGTGACCGAGCCCGAGCCCAGTGCCGTGCGCAGCGCGTTGCCGTCCGTCTGCGACAGGCTCGCCACCGGGATCGTCACGGTCGGCGTCGACCCGCGCAGCGGCGGCTCGGGGCCCGCCACGTTGTTGATGATGATGGCCCCGATCGCGCCGTTGGCCTGCGCGTTCGCTGCCTGCTGCGGCACGGTGCAGCTCGCGCTCCGGTCCATGAGTGCGATGTTGCCGGAGACCGCCGCCCCGTTCGTGAACGGCGTGTTGCAGCCGTCGGTCGTTGTGCCCACGCCGTCTGCGACCAGCACGACGCTGCCGGTCACGCCGGTCGTCGTGAGCCGCGGATAGAACACGCCCTGGCCGCTGGTGAAGTCGCCCGTGAGCGCGCCGCTGGTGACGACGTGCGCACGCTTGCCGAGGTAGCTCGGGGCCGCTGCTGTGACCATCGGGCCGTCCCACACCAGGTGGCGCGTGTTGATGGCCGAAGCGACCCGCTCGGCCGGCGTCATGTCCACCCAGTGTTTGTTCGACACGTCGTCCATGAGGAAGTAGTCGAAGATGTTCGGCTTGCCGGAGAAGTAGTCGCCGTTCGTCTCGTCCGTCGTGGTGAGGAACCCGAGCCCGTGGCCGAACTCGTGCAGCAGCACGGGCAGGAGATCGATGCCGTTGGCGCCCTCGTTGCCGTCGAACCCGTAGTACCAATAACGGCCCGTCAGGCAGCCCCCCATGCCGACCGAGGAGTTGAACTGGGCGACGATGTCGTCATACGCCGGGTCCTGGTCGACGCCCGAGAGCCGGTTCGCCTCCGCACCCACGAACCACGTTCCCGGCCTGGTCGCGCCCGTGAAATCGGCGTCCACCACGTTGGGGCCGGCGTAACCCAGCACGCCGCTCGACGCGGAGCACGGGAGCGGGTCGAACGACGCCTGCACCCGGATCGTGACCGGGCTCTGGAGGATGGAATCCCAGATCTGCCCCGCCTTCACGAACACGTTGAGCCGCTGCTGCCCGACCGTGGTGCCGGGATTCCCGCCCACGGGTGCCGCCGGGGTCGGATCGTTGAAGCCCTCGTTCGGGCCGTCCATGTTGACGATCACGAACGTGGCGTGCGACAAGCGCGGCATCGCGAGCCACGCGAGCGCGAGCAAGAGCGCGCCGAGGCGCGAGCCGCGGCTCACTTGCGCACC
>VBOS01000438.1:0-279 GCA_005893185.1 Candidatus Eiseniibacteriota bacterium | reverse complement strand
GTGGCGACCGTCCAGCGGCGGAACGCGCCGCCGAGCACAGCGTGCAGCGAGCCGTCGGGCGCCCTCCGCACGCTCGCCTCGGCGCGCGCACGGAGCGCGGCCTCCCCGGCCGGAGGCTCACCGCCCGGCACAGCCGCCACCTCGCCGCTCTCCGGGTCGAAGCGCATCGCGGCGAGCGCCACGCGCGACGGCGGGCGCCACGGACCGGGATGCACGCGCACCAGGTAGTGGACGGAGGACGGAGCGGGCGCGGGTGTGGCGCCGCTCACGATTGCGGCC
>VBOS01000437.1 GCA_005893185.1 Candidatus Eiseniibacteriota bacterium | reverse complement strand
GCGCCGGGCGCGCAGTGGGTTCGTTGGGCTCGGCAGGCATTGCGATCCTCGATCAGGATTGCGAAGGTGGCGCCAAGTGTTCCAGTCTAGCTTTCCGCCCGTGCACGCTCAAACCGTCACAGCCTCCGAACATCGGAACGGCGCTGGAGCGTCGCTCATTCTGAGGCGATCGTGAGCACGAGATCCGAGCAGACGTTGGACCCACGATTCACGGACCCGGCCCAGCCGCGGGGATTCCCGGGGCTCCCGCCGGGCTGGCGAACGGATCGCGAGACCTTTCGCACGGCGGACGACGAGATCGACCTCTTCTGCGCGACCCACCGAAGGCAGGACGTCCGGGGCCATCGTGCGCTGGTGGTCCTGCACGGACTCGGTGAACATGGCGGAAGGTACATGCACGTCCCGCACTACGTTCGGTCCGATATCGACTGGGTTTCTTGTCCGGACCAGCGCGGACATGGGCGTTCGGGAGGGCTTCGGGGCGACGTCGCCCGATTCGACATCCTGGCGGACGACTTCGCGTCCGTGATCCGGAGAACCGATCGGATCGTGAAGGAAGCATGCGGCGGGCGCAGCGAGATCCACGTGCTCGCGCATTCGCTGGGCGGACACGTTGCCCTGCGCGCCCTGTTCCGGCATCCGGAGCTTGCGCGGGTGCCGGTTCAGTCGGTGAGCCTGAGCGCGCCCTTCCTCGCGATCAAGCAGAGGGTGCCCTGGATCCGAAAAGCCGCCGCCCGCTCGATCTCGCGCATCTGGGGCACGCTGCAGATGGGGACCGGGCTGGATGCGAGCCTGATTTCACACGATCCCGAGGTGGTGAACTCCTACCGGAGCGATCCCCTGGTCCACGACCGGATCACGCCCCGGTTCTTCACCAGCATGATCGCAGCGTTCGAGGACACGCTGGGCCGCAACGGCGGCTTCGACATCCCGACCCAGTTCCTGGTGCCGATGGATGACCGGATCGTGGATTCGCAAGTGACTGCGAACTTCTTCGAAAGGCTCCAGACCCCCGCCAAGCGCCTCGCGACCTACGAGGGCTTCTACCACGAGATCCTGAACGAGATCGAGCGGGTCCGGCCCTTCCAGGACGTGGTCGCGTGGATCCACTCCCGCCACGGGCACGACTAGGCTCGGTCCGCTACTCCTTGTCGAAGATCGTCTTCAGGTTCGCGGCCGTCTTGTCGCCTTCCTGGTCGTTCATGCGCTCGACAATGGCCTTGTCGGCGACCTTGGCGATCACGTTCTGCGGGATCTCGTAGTCCACGTCGATGGTCAGCTTGGCTCCGCCCTTGGCGGGCTCGACGCGGTAATTGAATGTGCTCTTGATGCCGGTCGTCGTGCGGAAGCAGAAGCTCTTCCCCGGGACGAAGTCGGTCCGTTCGGCCTTGCCCTTGACTTCCACGCCGCCCATGACGAACGTCCAGTCCCACGTGGCGCCCGTGCCCCGCGTATCACCCTTGACGTTCTCCACCTTCTTGAGCGCCGAGATGAACGCGGGATGGTTCGCGACGCTCGCGATGTAGTCGACGACCTTCGTCGGCTCCGCGGAGAGAATCACGGACTTGATCACTCGAGTCATCGCCGATCCTCCTTGAGCTGAATGACGAGCCGGGGGAACACCCCCACGAACTGCTTCGACAACAGGCGCTGCAGAACGCGAGCCTTGGCGTGCCCGGACACTCCGCGGAAGACCAGAAGGCCGACCGCGTTCGCGTGATGGCAGCGGATCTCCGCCAGGCCCTTCCGGCCGAGTCGATAGCCGCCCTCCACCCGCGCATACTCGAGCAGCGTCGCCCGGCAGCACCCCTCGATCGTTTCCTCGGTACTGCCGCGCTCGGATTTCACCAGCAGCCAGTGCTCGCGCAGAGGATAGAGCAGCACAGCGAGCCCGACAAACACGAGCGGGAAAGGGTCGCGCAGCGCGGGCAGGAACACAGCCAGAACGATTGACGCCCCGGAGAAGAGCACGGTAAGGTTGAAAATTCCGGCACCGCGCGCGAGGGACGTATCCCGGCGCACGAACATGCTGAGAAGGCCGAGGCCGATGATTGTCAGGTACACGATGAGGAAGCGCATCGCGCGCGACCGATCCTCGAGACGGCTGCCCACCCTACAGGAGGCGGTGGTCGTCATCAACGGGGCGGCGGCGCGCAGAATCGGCGCGACCCCGGAGCGCTACCTCTCCTGCCATGAATGGAGCCAATGGGCGTCCCTCCCTGCGGCTCGCAGGACCGAATGGCTGTGCGGGCGGGTGGCGTTGAAGCGGGCCTTTCTCGACCTGTGCCACGGCGCCGTGCGCGACCTCGAGGTCGGCTATCGCGCGGGGGGGCGCCCGATGATCGCCGGGCACGATGACGTCTATTGCTCGATCAGCCACTCGGGGGGCTGGAGCACGGGGGCCACCTCTCGCATTCCCATCGGCGTGGACATCGAAGCGGTGAGGCCACGGCGGGCCGAGCTGTTGCGCTACATCACGACGGAGAGAGAGCGACGGCTTGTGCGCCGGTTGACCGTGGCGGGAGACGACCTTCTGACCCTGCTGTGGACCGCGAAGGAGGCCGTCCTCAAGGCTTTGTCCGTGGGCCTCGGCGTCCACCCGTGTCGCGCGGAAGTGACGGCCATCGAAGAGCGCGCCGCCGTCGTCGAGCTCGCAGCCGACGTCCCGTTGTGTCCCCGCCGCTGGAACGTGCGGATGGAGAGGATCGCCCGCTTCTATCACAGCGTTGCCACGCCCTGCGCAGCGAGCGGGGAGTGATCGATCGATGGCCATCGGCATCGGCCAGCTCGCATACGAACTGCCGCAGACCCGCTGCACCGTCGACGAGCTGCGACGCGCGGGCCTGGTCCGTTCGGACGCCGATGTGCTGCGCGAATTCGGGTTCGAGAGCGTCTACATCGATCACGATCAGCAGCACGGACTGCGTCTGGCGGCGTGCCGCCGCGTGCTCGAGGCGGGCGACGTCGACCCCGACGACGTCGAAGCGTTGCTCGTGTACCAGGGAATGCAGAGCTCGGAGGTGCGCGAGCCGGAGGATGTGCTCGAGTTCTTTCGCTATCCCGCCGCACGCCTGCGCGCCGAGCTGGGGTTGGCAACCGCGAGCGCGCTGGGAATGTCGCAGCAGGGATGCAGCGGTCTCCTGACGAGCATCGAGCTGGCCGCGCGCCTTCTGCCCTCATCGCCGCGGCGCGCCGTGTTGTGCGTCGCAGGCGACTCGCTGCCCCCGCAATCGACGCGGGAGATCATGTTCAACGCGATGAGCGACGCGGCGGCCGCCCTGCTGGTCGAGAAAGACGCCGCGTGCAACCGCATCGTGCACGTCATGCAAAGAGTCCACCCGTACTACTGGGACTCGCCGATGCGGCAGGACGAGCTGATGGCGTCCTATTTCCCCATCGCGCAGCGGACCATCCTCGAATGCATGGACGAGGCCGGACTCGCGCTCTCCGACATCCGCTGGCTGGTCCCGCACAACGTGAGCCGGCGGAGCTGGGAAATCCTCGCGCGACTCCTCGCGTTTCCGGAGGATCGGATCTGGACGAAGAACATCCCGCGCGTAGGGCACACCATCTCATGCGACCACGTCGTCAATCTCGTCGACATGGCGGCGGAGGGCGCGCTGCGGCCGGGCGACAAGCTCCTGCTGTTCACGTTCGGCTTCGGCGCCAGCTGGTCGTGCCTGGTTCTCGAGCACTGAGCGATGCGAAGAGTCTTCGTGACGGGCGCAGGCGGCGCAGTAGGGCGCGAGCTCGTCCGCCGCCTCCTCCTCGAGACCGATGATCACCTGGACGTTCTGATCCGTTCCTCACACGACGACCTGGAGGTCGAGGACTACCTCCGCGACGTCGTGGAGATCGAGCCGGTCCACTCCGTCTCGCGGCGCGTGACCGTCCATGCGGGAGACTGTGTGCAGGCCCGCCTCGGATTGCCCGATGACGAATTCGTCCGCTTGCGGAGAGAAGTCAGTCACATCGTCCACGCCGCAGCTGTGACTCGCTTCGACCTGCCTCTCGATCGCGCGCGCCAGCTCAACACGGCGACCGTCGCCCACGTCCTCGACCTGGCGAGATCGTGCCCGCGATTGCAGGGGTTCTTCCTCCTGAGCACCGTCTACGTCGCGGGGCGGCGCGTCGGAACCATCCGGGAGCGCGAGTCCGCGCGGCCGGACGGCTTCGTCAACACGTACGAGCAATCGAAGCACGAGGCCGAAGAGCTCGTCGCGGCAGCGGCCGGCGAGGTTCCCGGCGTCGTGTTCCGGCTCTCGACCCTCTTC
>VBOS01000436.1 GCA_005893185.1 Candidatus Eiseniibacteriota bacterium | reverse complement strand
GCCAGCCACGAGTCGCTGGGCAAACGTGACCCGTCGTGGCGGGATCGCGCGTACCCCAAGCCGGCGATCACGACGGCGGAGACCTTCCGCCTCTACCTGGCATCCGTGCGGCGGGCCAACAACGTGCTGCTGGCCAGCGTCCTGGGCGCGCTCGAGCACTTCGTCGGCCAGCTCACATATCCCAAGGATTTCGAGCGCAGCACTCTCCTCGAGCGCCTGCCCGACTACGATCGGTGCATGCCCCACATCGCCGAGTACTTCGGTTCGGTCGTCAACTACTGTCTGGAAACGGAATGGGGACGCCGTGTGCACGGAGCGCGAGCAAGAGCTCATTGACTTCATCCGGGCGCGTGCCAGGAATCGGTCGGCGACCATCACACCGACCA
>VBOS01000435.1 GCA_005893185.1 Candidatus Eiseniibacteriota bacterium | reverse complement strand
GGCCGATGGAAGATGACACGCTACCGCCTGCGCTTGGACGCGCGCGGTGCTGCGGCCTCCCGACCGGCCGACGGAGCTGCGCTCTTCGCCGCCATCGGCATCGGAGACGAGCCGCTCGTCGCGGGCGCGGCCGCGGCGCGTCGGGCTTCGGCCACGACCCTGGCATTCACCGTCTTCCGGTACTCCTGGTGCGCCGCGACCATGCGCTCGAGCTGGATCAGGTAGCTGGGGCGGATGTCGGCGCGCGCCCCGGCGATCCAGGGCTTGCAGCGCTCCCACGACACGATGTCCTCGCCTGTGTGGTCGAAGAACAGCTCCGGGTGCAGGACTTCGCGGTTCACCATCGAGCCGACCATCTCCCAGTACGACGTGGTCATGCGGAACCAGCGATCCTCGTCCGCGAACTTGAGGTAGCCTGCCTTGATCTCGCTCCACTCCGTCGCCTTGAACTCGGTGAGGAACCACTGGCGCGCGCGGCGCAGCTCGGGGTCGCGGCGGATCTCGTAGAGGCGCATCAGGAGCTCGGCGTCGGCGGGGGTCGGGTTGCGCATGGGGCTCTCCAGTCGGGTGGGGATGGCTGCGGGATTCGGAGGCATGACACTAGCAAGCGCGGGCGGGAGGTGGTAGCCGCCACCGGGGGCGGGGCGATCCCTGATCCCGCCACAGGATCTTGCTTGCGTGAGTGCTCCCATCGGGTGTTTCATCCTTAGAATGAAGCCGCCGGCACCGTCCGGCTCCCTGTTCGTCCCGAGGACTTCGACCGCGCGTCTGGCTTCTCCGTTCGTGCGCCGGCCATCCGGCGCAAGTGCAACCCCACCTCGAAACGGAGGAGCTTCGTCATGCGTCCCATCCGCCTCTGGGTTCTGGCCGTAGGGCTGCTGCCATCCACACTCTTCGCTGCCGTCCTCCCGGATGCCGGGCAGGTGGGCGAGGGACCCGCTCCCATCCCGCGCAGCGGCGACCGCGCCGTGGCCTACGTCGTCGTCACCGATCGCCAGCTCCAGGGCTCGTTCATGCCGCTGGTCCAGGCGCGAACCCGCGGCGGTTTGCGCGCGGCAGTTGTCACGCTCGATGCCATCGAGCGCGGATACCCCGCCGGCGTCGATCGCGCGGAGCGGATCCGCATGTTCCTGAAGGACGCCCACGCGAACTGGGGAACGCAGTGGGTGCTGCTCGGCGGCGATGCGAGCGTCATCCCGATGCGCCGGGCGCGGCTCCGGTTCGGAGGGCTGCTGCCGGACATCGATCTCCCGACCGACCAGTACTACGCATGCCTCGACGGCACCTGGAATGCCGACGGCGACAGCCTCTGGGGTGAGTTGCCGGGGCCGGGCGAGCCCGGCGACGACGTCGACCTCATCCCCGACCTGTACGTCGGGCGCGCCCCGGTGCGATCCCAAACCGAGACGATCGACTTCGTGCGGCGGACGCTGGCCTACGAGGGGCGGCTCTCGGCGGCGGGCCACCGCTCGGCGCTGCTCGCGGCGGAGGTGATCAGCGGCCTGGTCGACGGCGCGTTTGCGACCGAGGCTCTTCGCCCGGCGCTCGAGGCCGACCCCGACCGCTCGATCGTACGCCTTTACGAGAACGCCGCGGCCTGGCCGGGATCTCTCAAGGAGTCGCGGCCGGCGCTGCTCGAAGCCCTCGGCACGGGGTTCGACCTCGCCTTGCTCGTGGGCGCAGGCGGGCACGGCGTGATCGTCGCCGGGCAGGACTTCTGCTGCGCAGACTACGTGACATCGGACGACCTGCTCGGCCTCACGAACGCGCCGCAATATCCGTTCGTCTACGCCCTTTCCGCCTACACGACCGCTCCGGATCCGCCGCTCTCCATCGGCGCCGCGCTGATGCATGCGCCGCGCGGCGGCGCCGCCGCCGTCCTCGGCACCACCAACATCCAGTTCGTGTCCATCGCCAGCAACTTCATGCTGGCGTACTTCGGCGAGGCTCTCGGCTCGGACCTGCCGCCCATGGGCGTGGCACTGGCGCGCACGATCACCGCGATCCACAGCGGGTCGTTCTTCGGCGACATCCAACGCCTCACGACCCAGGGCAACGTGCTCCTCGGCGACCCCGCGCTGCACGTCGACCCGGTCGACGCGGCGCATGTGCTGCGGATCCACGGACGGCCGGCGCTACCCGTTCGCGATGCAGCTCTCGCGAGCCGCGGCGGTGAGGTCGCGAGCTTGACCGACGCCGGAGCATCGCTCGCGATCGCCCTCCGCGATGCCGGAGTGCCCGCGACCGGGGCCGCTGCGGGCCCGGCGCCCGGGCAGGAGATGGGTTCCGCGCCTGCCCGTCTCGAGGCTCAGGCGCCCGGCCCCGCGCGCGCGACGGCCACGCTGCGCTTCGAGTTCTCCGCGACAGCTTCCGGCGCGCGCTACGAGCTCGCGCTCTTCGACGTCCTCGGTCGCCGCGTGCGCTCGCTGGCGAAAGGGGCGGCAACGCCGGGCCGCTTCGATGAGGTCTGGGATCTGCGCTCGGACGCGGGGATCCCCGTTCCGGACGGCCTGTACTTCGCGCGCCTGAGCTTCGCCGGAACCTCGCTCGCGCGAAGCTTGCTCGTGCTGAGGTGATCGGCGGGTCTGCGAGCCGGCCGGTCCCAGCGGGCCTCTCAATCGCCCGGGGCCGGCCGGCGCCGCATCACGCCGGCGGCCGCTTCTCCGGGCGCGCCACTCGCCCCCGCACCGGATGCGCAGCTCCCAGGCGCCGAGCAGCAGCAGCCAGACCACGGCCGCGCTCACCCAGGGGACGGTCTCGATCACGTAGCCGCTGAGGCGGAGGCTGGCCCCGAGCTGCGGCGAGTTCTCGGGCCAGATCATGCTCACGCCCACTCCCACCACCACCGTGAGCACCTCGACCCCTACTAGCACCGGGAGACCGATGAGCAGCGCGCGGCGGCGGGTGGCCCACGGCGCGCTCAGGCTCGCGATGCACATGGCGGCGAAGATCGCGAGATCGAACGGCGCCATCACCTGCACGTCCTCGATGTCGACCTCCTGGCCGCCGATCGCGAGCACGGTCGCAGCCACCCGCGACAGCGCGTGTTGATACGCGCGGGAGACGAACCCGCACGGAACGGAAAGCAGGGTCACCCACAGCAGGAACCGCAGCAACCACTTCATGCTCGCGCCGTCCGCGGCTGCTGGAGCTTGAGCCACAACAGGAACAGCGCGAACACCACGAGCAGCGTCAGGGTCTGCCACAGATAGACGTGGATGAACTCGAAGATCTCGGGCCGGTACGACAGGACGGGCACGAGCGCCAGGATGCGCGTCACGTTGTAGAGCCAGAGCAGGAGCGCTCCCGCGAACAGCCCCGCGAGTCGGGAGCGCCACGGCGCGGGGAAGGCGGCGATCGCGATCCACAGCGCCATGGTTGGCATGAGCGGCGTGCAGTCGGGGACGATCTCGATCGGAACCCCGGCGATCGTGATGACGGCGCCGGCTTCCATGCTCGCCACCCGAAACGGGTGCGTGACGAAGAGCAGACTCGAGATCGTGTGGCGCACCGCCCAGCGGTCGATGGCCGGCACGAACGACAGCAC
>VBOS01000060.1 GCA_005893185.1 Candidatus Eiseniibacteriota bacterium | reverse complement strand
GACTTCTTCCCACAGCTCGATGTCGTCGATCGCATCCGGAGCGGGGGCCGGCGACAGATCGTAGATGTTGATGCGCCCGATCGTCTGCTGGCACCAGACGCCGAAGAACTCCTTGAACGGCTCGCTCGCCGTGGGCCCGGCCACGTCGGCCTCACCCATCAGCTCGTTGGCCTTGTTGAACACCGAGACGTGCCAGCCGCCGGCCGGGAAGCCCTGGAAGCGCGAGAGCTTGAATCCCACGCCGGTGTGGTTGGGCTCGGTGAAGAGGAGGTCGATGCTGGCATTGATGCCCTGCAGGAACAGATCCTCCCCCACCTTCTTGCTGTTGGACCCGATGAATCCCGACCCGATCGCGTAGAGCGCGCACGGACTTCCGGACGGATTGGGAGCGGGGGGATTCGGGCCCGGCGTGATGTTGTCCTGGATGATGAGGTTCCTCACATCGAGCCCGTTCGGGAAGATCGGGGGGCTGGGAAACGGACCGAGTGGGCCGGGGAAGCAGTTCTTGCCGGCCGTGTCGATCACGGCTTCTTCGAAGGTCTCGATGCCCTTGGTGAACTTGCCGTGGCTCTCGTTGGCAATGCGAAACTCGGCCGGATCGAAGTAGAACGTGCATGTCGAGCCGCCCTGTGCGAAGGCGGCGCCAAACGGAAGCACCATGAGCGCGAGTGTTGCGATTACGGAGCGACCTTTCATGATGCACCTCCACGAACTTGGGAGAGTGCGCGTCGCACCGGCGAGCCTGTAGTCGAAGGCTCGAGCCGTGCGGCCGCGAATGAATGTGGTGTGGCGCTGTCTCGTAAGGAATGGGATCGATAGCACCTCCTCGGCCTGGACTCGCGGTCCGGACACTGGGTGTGTCCGCGGTTGAGCGTCCTGGCGGACGCTCGCGGCCGTCTCTAAGGACTGTGCGAGTCGCGTTTCGTCTTGCGGCGCAGGGGCGCATTTTATCAGGGGGCGCGAGAGACTCCTACGAAAATCGCGCCGGACGAAAATCGCGCGAACCGAGCGGCTTGGGACGCGTCCGGCATGGCGCTGCTGCCCGGCGGGATGCCGGCCGTGACGGGTCGGTCGTGACTTGCCACGAAGCCACGATGGGCGCCGAAAGGCGAGGCGCCCGCACCGGTTGCGGCGGGGGCGCGGCACGCGGCCCGGCCTCGCCGGTCCACGGGCCGCCCCTGCTATCCTTCGGGACCGTGGCCGGCGCTTGAGGCTCGGCTCACGCGTCTGCTGTCGAACGTGCGCCGATCGTCCCCGGAAGCTGCACCGGCGTCGCCGCGCGATCCCGCTCGCCTCGCGGTCGTCCACTGGAACGTCGAGCACGGGAACCGCTTCGAGGCGATCGCGGCGGCGCTCACGACCCACGCCGACCTGCGAGATGCCGACCTCGTGCTGCTCAACGAAGCGGACGTCGGCATGGCGCGCTCGGGAAACCGAGACGTCGCGGCCGATCTGGGCAGGGCGCTCGGCTTCCACACCGCTTGGGCGCCGCTCTTCCTCGAGACCACGAGCGGCCGCGACGACGATCCAGCTTCCGCCGGCGGCCGCGAGAACGAGGAGGCGCTGTTCGGGCTCGGCATGCTCTCGCGCTTCCCGATCGGCGCCGCGCGGGTGATCGAGCTCCCGAGCCCGCAAGCGCTCACGTTCGACGGCCAGGGCATGTACGGACGGTACATCGCGCTCGCCGCCGCGATCGAGCGGCCCGGCGCCCCGTTCGTCGCGGTCACGACGCACCTGGATGTCCACCGCACGCGCGCGCATCGCGCCGACCAGATGCGGGCGCTGATGGAATCCCTCCGCGCGGAACGACGCCCGATCGTGCTCGCGGGGGATTTCAACACCAGCACATTCGATCGCGGCGTGTGGCACTCCCGGCTGCTCGGCGCCGTCGCGCTCATCCTGTGGCCGGGCGGCGCGCTGACTCGACGCCTGTCGCGTCCCGACCGCGGGCCCGTGCGCGAGCCGCTGTTCGACGAGCTGCGCCGCGCCGGCTTCGAGTGGGAGCGTTTCTGCGACGGCGAGCCCACGCTCCGGCTCCGCTTCGAGCGGCTCGACGAGGTGCGCTCGCTGCCGAAGCCGCTGCGCGCCGCTGCGTGGCGCGTGCTCGAATGGGCCGAACGCCGCGGCCGGCTGAGGCTCGACTGGTTCGCGGCGCGCGGCTTCCAGGGCGGAAGCGGTTTCACGGTCCGTGGTCTCGACGGCCCCGGCCGCGCATCGGATCACGCCCCGCTGGCGGCGCAATTCGTGTGAAGGCGACTCCGGGGCGCGGCGCGCGATGGGTCGAGCCGCCGGCCGCCCCGACCCGCCGCGCGTCGCTATTTCGCCGTGCGAGAGAGCAGCCGCTGCGCCATGGCGGAGATCGTGTCCGGCGGGGCTCCCGCGACGACGAGCTGGGCCTGCGCGCGGGCGTTGCCCGGGTCGCCGGTTTGCGCGAGCGCCGCCGCGAACAGCAGTCTCACCATCCGGTCGCGCGGAAAGGCCCGAACCAGCGCGTCGAGATAATCGCGGGCCGGCACGAGGAAGCCGGCATCGAGCAGCGCGCTCGCGAAGGTGGCATGGGCGTGCGGGCTGCGGCCGATCTTCTCCATGTGGCCGGCCGCGCCCTCGGTGAACATGGTGAAGTTCCGGTAGGCGGGCGACCAGTGGCTCACGAATGTCACCGAATCGATGCGCGGCTCGAAGAGCCGGAGTGCCAGGCCGCCGCCCAGCACGTCCGCGACCACGTCGTACTGCGATGTGCCGGAAGGCGTCGGGCCGACCACGCTCCCGCTCGCGCGCGAGACCGCCTGGCCGAATCCGGGTGGCACGAAGACGACCACGCTGTCGTGAGACCGATCGACCTGGGCGGTGAGGCTCGCGACCGACCTCTGCGCCACCTCCATCTTGCGCGTGAATGGATCGAGCGCAAACGGCGTCTCTCCGAGCCGGGCGCCCGCCCGCACCCGGATGAGGAACTCGGAGCGCGCGGCGAAAGCGAGCGCCAGTGCCAAGAACGCCGCCGTGGTCGCCCAGCGAGCGGCTCGAGCCGGCGGCTCCGCCCGGGCCGCGACCCGCGGCCGACCCGGATCGCCGGTGCGGCCCACACCCCCGCTCCGCGCCGCGCGCCCCGTCATGCCGGCGGCCAGGGCTTCGAGTGTTCCCGCGCACGCGAGGGCGAAGCCGGCCATCGGCGCGTAGAGGTAGTGGCCGTAGGAGTGCGCGAGCAGCGGCAGGACCGGCAGGAGCGAGAGCAGCCACCAGGCGCAGCCGAAGAGGATCACGCCGCGCCGGCCAGGCGAGAGCATCGCCGCGAGCGCGAACGCCAGGAGCGGCCACATGCCCATGCGCCACGCAGCGGGGTCGAACGCTCCCTCGCGCGGAATCGCGCGCATGACGTCGAAGCTCCAGCGCGGTAGGTCATCAGATTGTGCGCGAGGTTCGCGCCAAATCCGACCGCGTAGGCCCGCCCCCCCGTGCCAAGGCCGTGCTCCCGGAACGCGAGGTAGAACCCGGCGAATGCCGCGCCCGCGAGCAGGAGCGGGGCGAGCCGCCGTGCGCTCCCCGCCCGCCTCTCGCCGGACTGCGGGAGGAGCAAGGCCGCGAACGGCACGAACACGACCGCCTCCTTGCTGAGGAGCGCGATCACGAAGCACGCGAGACCGCCTGCCGTGCGGGCCGGCGACGGCGTCTCGAGCGCCTGGAGCGCCATGAACACGAAGGTGAGAGCCATGATGTCGTTGATGTTCACGGCGCTCGCCAGCGCCGCGTAGAAGAGCGGGAACGCGCCGAAGTAGCATGCGGCGAAGAACGACGCCCCGGCGGTGAGGCCCGCCCTGCGGCCGGTCCGAAGGACCCAAGCGGTGTTCGCGAGGTGGAGCGCCAGGCTCACGATGTGGAAGGGCAGTGGCCGGGGCCCGAACCACGAGAGCATCCCCTTGACGTAGAGGACCTCGGAGACCAGGCGCCACATCGTGCGCGCAGGTGCCAAGAGGCCCTTGGCCTCCTCCAGCCGCACGAAATCGTCCGTGCTGAAGAAGGCGCCGAGCGCGCGGCGGTGGACGAGGGCCGCGAGCAGCAGCGCGAGCGCCGGCAGCAGCCAGCCCGCGAGCCGCGCCGTGGAGCGCGCGCGCCGGTCCTGCCGCCTTCGCGGGCCGGTCTCGAGTCGCGGTCCGGATCCGGCCCGCCCTTTCGGCATGCGCATCCCCGGGCTACTTCTTCTTCGCGTCGAGAATCGAGATCAGCCGTGCGCCTTCGATCAAGAGCCCGGCGTGGGCGCGGGCGCTGTCGAGCTCACCTGCGCCCGACAGCGCGACGGCGTAGAGCAGGCGGTCGAGCCGGTCGTCGGGATAGATACGAACCACTTCGGCGAGATAGTCGCGGGCCTGCTCGTGGTAGCCGCCCTCGATGAGCACGCCGCCCATCCGGGAGTGGGAGCGCGGGCCGCGCCCCATCATCACGAGCCGGCCGGCGGGCCCCTCGGTGAACAGGGTGAAGTCGCGGTAGCGGGCCGTCCAGCGTCGGACGAACACCACCGAATCGAGACGGGGCTCGAAGAGCCGGAGCGCGATCCCCCCGCCCAGCACGCCTTCGACCACGTCGTAGTACGGAACTCCGGGAGGCGGCGCTGCCACCTCGCGACCGGTGCTGGTCGAGATGGACCGGCCGAGCCCGGGCGGCGTGAACACGACGACCGTGTCGCGAGCGCGATCGACCTGCCCGGACAGCGTGGAAATCGCGCGCAGCGCCACCTCCATCTTGCGGGTGAAGGGATCGAGCGCGAGCTGCGTGCTGCCGAGCCGGGCGCTCACGCGCTCGCGGATCAGGAGCTCCGACCGGACGGAGAAGGCAATCGCGAGCAGCATGAGCGCCGCCCGGACGATCGCGGCGGGCGCGCGCGCCTCACGATCCGCGAGCCACGCGACCTGCGTTTCGACGGCCGCTGCGCTCGCCACCGCGAAGCCTGCCATCGGCATGTAGAGGTAGTGCCCGTAGGTGTGGGCGACGAGCGGCAGCACCGGAGCGAGACCGGCGAGCCACCACGCGCACCCGAAGAGTATCGCCGCGCGCCGCTCCCGCGACAGGACGATCGCGAGCGCGAAGGCCACGAGCGGCCACATGCCCACCCGCCACGCCGTGGGGTCGAGCAGGCCGTGCGCGTCGGGGACCGGACGGACGAGGTCCACGCTCCACCAGGAGTAGGTCATCAGGTTGTGGACCAG
>VBOS01000434.1 GCA_005893185.1 Candidatus Eiseniibacteriota bacterium | reverse complement strand
TCGCAGGCCGCGATCACATCGGGGTCGCGCATCGAGCCACCGGGCTGAACGATGGCGGAGACCCCGGCCTGGGCGGCGTGCTCGATGTTGTCGGCGAACGGGAAGAAGCCGTCGCTCGCGAGGGCTGCGCCCCTGAGGTCGTGGCCCGCGCGGCGCGCCTTCATCAGCGCCACGTCCACCGCGTCCACGCGGCTGGTCTGGCCCGAGCCCAGGCCGACGAGCGCGGTCCCGCGCGCGATCGCGATCGCGTTCGAGCGCGCGGCGGCTGCGACCTCCCACGCGAACGCCAGCGCGCGCAGCTCGTCAGGCGTCGCATCGCGCTTCGTCACGCATCGCCATTCCGGCGCATGGGCTGTCACGGCCCGCTGCAGCAGGACCCACCTTCCCGCGACCCGGAGCGAGATGGGCTCGGAGCCTCGAACGTCATCCGCCGCAAGGCGTAACGCCCGAAGGTTCTTCCTGTGCTGGAAGGCGGCGACGGCATCGGGCGCGAAGTCGGGAGCTGCCACGCACTCGACGAAGTGCTTGGCGACCAGCATGGCGGCCGCTCCGTCGAGCGGCCGGTTGAACGCCACCACCCCGCCGTAGGAGGACAACTCGTCGCAGCGCAGCGCTTCATCCCAAGCGGCTGCGAGCCACGGAGCAGATGCCGCGCCGCACGGCTCGCCGTGCTTGACGATCGCGCACGTCGGCTCCGCGAAGCGCCACGCCAAGGAGACCGCAGCTTCGAGATCGAGCAGGTTGTTGAAGGAAAGCTCGCGTCCCTCGCGCCAGGACACGAGCGCCGCGGCCTCTCCCGAGCGCGCGTAGAGCGCCGCGCTCTGGTGCGGGTTCTCGCCGTAGCGCAGCCCGCGCACCTTCTCCAGAGTCATGACGTGGAACGCCGGCAGCGACTCTGCCGCGACCCCCGCCTGCTCCCCGGCCGGCGCTCGCCCGGCGCGCGCGGCCTCCCCCGCGCCGCGCTCGGCCTCTGCGCGCCGCGCCAACTCGCTCGCGATCGCAGCGTCGTAACGCATGGTGCGCGCGAAGGCCTGAATCGCCCATGCGCGGCGCCGCTCGATCGTCACTCCGGCTTCGAGCGCCGCCAGCACCTCCGCGAACTGAGCGGGATCGTGGACCGCGATCACGTCGCGGTAGCTCTTGGCTGCGGCCCGCAGCAGCGCGACCCCGCCGATGTCGATCTCCTCGATCGCGCCCGCTTCGGGGAGCGATGCCGCGCGCTCCTCGAATGGGTAGAGCGAGACGGCGACCAGGTCCACGAGCGGGACGCCGACCGCCTCGAGCGCTGCCAGGTCCGCGGGGGAGTCGCGCCGCGAGAGGATGGCGGCGTGGACGTGCGGGTGAAGCGTCTTCACCCGGCCGCCGGCCAGCTCGTCGAACCCGGTCCAGCGCGCGAGCGGCATCGCATCGATCCCGGCCGCTGCGAGATGCGCCGCCGTCCCGCCCGATGCGACGATGCGAGCGCCGTGCGCGACCAGCGCATGCGCGAACTCGACGGCGCCGCGCTTGTCCGAGAGCGAGAGCAGCGCGAAGCGCGGCCAGCCGGTCTCCCCACTCATGCTCGCATCCGGCTGCTCGACATCCGCTGCACTCACATCCCGTTTCGGGGAGCGGGTCACGCCGCGGGCCCCGTGAGCCTCCGCCAAGCTTCGAGATAGCGCTCCTGCGTGCGCCGCACGATGTCGGTCGGGAGCGCAGGCGCGGGCGGTTCGTGGTTCCACCCGCTCGAATCGAGCCAGTCGCGCACCACCTGCTTGTCGAACGAGACCAGGCGGCCGGCTTCGTACTCGGCGCGGTCCCAGTAGCGCGAGGAATCGGGCGTGAGCGCCTCGTCGATGAGGGTCAGCGCGCCGTCCACCCGCCCGAACTCGAACTTGGTGTCGGCCAGCACCAGCCCGCGCGGCCCGGCCCACGCGCGCGCCTCCTCGTAGATCTCGAGGCTTCGCTGGCGCAACGCAGCCGCCGTGTCGCGCCCGGCGAGCGTCGCCATGCGCTCGAATGAGATGTTCTCGTCGTGCCCGGCGTCGGCCTTGGTGGCGGGCGTGAAGATCGCGGGGTCGAGACGCGAGCCGTCGCGGAGCCCTTTCGGCAACGGAATCCCGCACACCGTGCCGCGCTCGCGATATTCGCGCCAGCCGGAGCCGGTGAGATAGCCACGCACAACGCACTCGATGTCCACGCGCTCGGCACGCCGCACGAGCTGCGAGCGAACGCGCAGCAGCGAAGCACTGGCCGCGAATGGCGCGGGGAAGCGCGCGGGATCGTCGCTCACGAGATGGTGCGGTGTGGCGGCCTTGAGCCGACGCATCCAGAACGCCGAGAGTGCAGCCAGGATCGCGCCCTTGCCCGGAATCGGCGTCGGCAGGACCGAGTCGTACGCCGAGAGCCGATCGCTCGCGACGATCACCAGGTGGTCCGGCCCGGCCTCGTAGATCGAGCGCACCTTTCCGCGCCGCCAGGGCTCGGCCCCGGGGACGCGCACTTCCGCGACCGCGCGCGCGGGATCGAGCAGCTCGGCCGGAATGTCGTTGCCTGCCACGCCGACGTTCATGATCCCCTCCTCGATGATTCCGGGACGGAGAACCGCTCGCTCACCCACGCCGGGAGCAATGCGATGCGCGCGATCGAATCCACGCTCGCATCGCCGTAGTCGCCGTACGGATCGATGAGCACGAAGTGCATTCCGGCGGCCCGCGCGCCCGCCTCGTCCACAGCTCGGATGTCGCCGACGTAGAGCGCACGAGATGCCGCGACCCCCAGCCGCTCGAGCGCGATCCGGAAGATGCGCGGGTCGGGCTTCTCCACCCCCTCGATCTGGGAGTCCACGACGAACTCGAGCCCTTCGCGTACGCCGCACCGCTCGAGGTGCCACTCGGCCCGCCCGTCCGAGTTGGAGACGACGGCCCGCCGCAACCCCAGCGCCGCCACGCCGTCGAGCGCATCTCGCGCGCCTTCCATCGGCCGGCTCCACAGCCCGGGCCCCCCCTGGCGGACAAGGAACCGCTCGTAGGCGGCCTCCCGCGCCGTCGCAGCAACCCCCGCCTGCTCGAGCATGCCGACGAAATACTCGCGAATGTCGCCGAGCGTGCCGAGCGGCGCATCGCCCGCCCGCGGCGCCCCGTGGCTCGCGTCGAAGCGGCGGCGCCCCGCGATCTCCGCGCGCCTCAGCCGCTCCTCGTCCGGCGCGCCATCGAGCTCTGCGAGCACGTCCGCCATCCACTCGAAGTCGAGGCGGACCAGCGTTCCGCCTGCATCGAACACCACAGCTTCGAGGGGCGGACGCTCACGCATGCGCGTTCTCCGCGGTACCGAATACGAAGCGCCGGCCTTCGCGCCGCCAGGGCTGCGAGAGGTAACGCCGCACGGTCGCGGGGTAGAGCTCGTGCTCGGCCTCGTGAATGCGCGCCTCGAGCGATGCGAGCGATTCACCTTCGCGCACATCGACCGCGCTCTGGGCCAGGATCGGACCGCCGTCCACATCGGCCGTGACCAGGTGCACGGTGCAGCCGGTGACGCGCACGCCGTGCTCCCAAGCGCACCGGATCGCTTCGAGACCGGGGAAGGCAGGCAGCAGCGAAGGATGGAGGTTGAGGATGCGGTCCGGAAATGCCACGAGCAGCGTGCCGTGCAGCCGGCGCATGAATCCCGCGAGCAGCACCGTGCCGACCGCGCGGGCGTACATCGCTTCGAGCCACGGACGCTCGTCCTCGAGTCGGGTGCGGAAGCGGCCCGCCGGCGGGCACAGAGCATCGATCCCGAGGCGGCGCGCGCGCTCCAGCACAGGTGCGGAGGGATGGTCGCAGAGCAGCACGGCTATCTCTCCGCCCAGCTCGCCGTTTCGCGCCGCGAGCACCAGGGATTCGAAATTGCTGCCCGATCCCGAGGCGAGAACGGCGATCGTCGCGGGGGCAGATGAGAGCACGCCGCAATCTACCAGCGTGCTTCGGGGCCGGCAAGGTCGGAGCTGCGCTCCGCATCTTCATCACGCCCGTGCCGGGCACGCCGCGAAACGACACCGCCCCGGCGTCTCAGCCGGGGCGGTGTCCAATCGCCTATCCCGTGCGCCTCAGGTGCGA
>VBOS01000061.1 GCA_005893185.1 Candidatus Eiseniibacteriota bacterium | reverse complement strand
AACGACGACTTCGGCTTCAACACCAACCCGCGACGCTTGGGCGTCTCGGTGATCGAGGCCGACGGGCTGCAGGACCTAGGGGACCTGGGCTCGCCCCTGCTGTTCGGGAGCTACCGCGACCCGTGGTACGTCAGCAACACGCCGACGCTTTCGGACACGACCATCCCCAAGCTGCTGCCGAACCTGGGCACGCGGCCGCACGTTCGTCTCGATTTCCTGGACGACCCCGGCGACACCATGCACTTCGAAGCCCGGCGCGCGTGGCAGCTCCCGGGCTGGCCCGTGACGACCGATTTTCCACCCGGCGGCCCGCAGCTGCTGGCTGTGGATGCCGACGGCGACCCGGCTCACGACCTCGAGATCTGCTGGGCGGGAGGCGACACCGCCGGCGCGGACGCCAACGGCATTTTCGTGATGAAGCGCGACGGCCTGGGACTGCTCGGGCCCTCCGCCGTGCTCGCGACGCTGCCCGAGCGGCCGCGGCCCCAGCTCGCTGCGCTCCCGCGCGGCGGAGGCCCGCGGGGCGACGAGGGCCCGTCGCTGCTCGCGGTTTCCACCTACTCCCAAGGCGAAGCGGGGGGGCAGGTGTGGCTGATCGATGCCGACATCAACAACCCCGGTCAGGCGGTGGCGGGATGGCCGGCAGTTCTGCCCTCCAAGGTCAGCACGCCGCCCATGATCGTGGGATCGAATCCCGACGCCAGCGTTCTGGTTGGATGCGAGAACGGACGGGTCTACGCGTTGGCCCTGGACGGGAGCGTGCGCGACAGCACAGCCGATCCGCCCCTCGCAGGCGGGATTCGAGGGCGTCTGGCCGCTGCGCAAGCGACCGCCATCCCGGTCGCGCCGAGCGGCACGATCTCCGGCTGGATGGTGGCGGCGGGCTCGGCCGGGGGGCAAGTGGGTGTTTGGGCGCTGCCCTCGGGGAGCGCAGTTGGGATGATGCCCCAGGTGCCCGGCTGGCCGCAGCGGCTCGTCTCCTACTCAGGCTTCGCGCCTGATTTCCTGTGGCTCGATTTCGACGGCGCCGGCAACGCGGGCGGGAACCCGAGCGGTTGCCGCGCGGGATTCCCCGAGCTGGTCGTGCACCACGCCAACCGGCTGTGGGCGTTCTGCGCTGAGGGACGCCTGCTTCCCGGTTGGGGGCGCGAGCTGCCGGATACGCTGGTGGCAGCGCTCGGCGCGGGCGACCCCGACGGCGACGGATTTCCCGAGGTGCTCACGCAGACGCCGGACTCCAAGGTGGCGTTCATCAACCTCAGCGGATACCCATCGCCCGGATGGCCGAAGGCGGGATCCGGCGAAGGCGTGCTGCACGAAAACGCTGATATCACAGCCCCCAAGCCGCCGCAGAGCTTCCCGACCTCGAGCCCGCCGCTGGCGCTGGACCTGGACGGGGACGGCCGCTGCGAGGTCGTGGCGCCCAACACCAGTGGGATCCTCGCCGCGCTGGATGCAGCTGGGCACACGCCAGCTGGCTGGCCGCTCGCAACCGGTGCCGGCGCTGCGGGCGCGGCTGTGGCGGCCGACCTCGACCACGACGGCTACCTCGAGCTGGTCGCGCCCGACCGGCTCGGGCAGCTCTTCGCCTACTCACTGCCCGTACCGGCGGCCCCCGCAACGGCGCACCCTTGGCGCATGCTCGGTGGCGACCCGGGACGCACATCTTCGTTGCCGCAGGCGCGAATGGTCCCCACCCCCGCTGCTGTCTCCGGTCCCTTGATCCAGGGATCGCTCAAGGCCTATCCCAACCCGGCGCGAAGGAAACCGGTCTCGTTCGCCTATCAGCTCACAGAGCCCGCCGACGTCGAGTTCCGCATCCTCGACGCATCGGGCCATCAGGTGGCATCGTTCGCGCGCAGCGGCCGGCGCGCCGACAATCTCGAGGTCTGGGAGCCGGGCGATCTTCCCGCCGGACTCTACCTGGCGCGCGTTCGATTTCGATCCGCCGGACACGAGGAGGTGCAGGTCTTGCAGCTGGGCCTCATCCGATGAGAGCGCGGATCGCTGCCGCGCTGCTGCTCGCGGGCGGCGCTTTGCTGGCGCCGCGGGTCGCAGCGGCCGGACACGCGCGCGGGACGCCGCTCGCGCTGCCGCTCGTGCAGGGGGGACATGAGCCCACGCTGATCCTGGCGCAGCGCTCGATCACGCGGGATTGGGGCACATCCGAGGAGTCGACGTATGTCGATGTCTCGATCCCGGACTGGAAATCGGAAGGCTGGGCAATGGCGCTCTCCGGTGTCGTCCCGGGCGCCGGCCAGTACTACCTTCAGGAGCAGCACTCGGCCCTGCTCTTCGCGCTGATCGAGTTGGGCGGCTGGATCGCCCGGGTTCATTTCGACAACCTCGACGAACAGCTCCGTCACGAGGCGCAGGTCTTTCGCGGCAATCCCGAGGACAGCTCTTCCGTCTGGTCTTTCGCGCGCTGGGAGCACAACACCGGAGGAGATCCCGCCGCAATCCATGCGCTCTACGATCATGATCCCGCCGATTTCGATGTCCGCATCGCGCGCGATCCGGCCTACGCAGCGGGCTGGGCCTCGGGTCCCGGTCCGCCGCAGGATCAGTTCCGCAACGATCTGGACCGAGCGGACGGCATGCTGGAGCGGAAGAAATACGCTTCGACCGGGTTGTGGCTCAACCACCTGGTGGCCGCCATCGACGCGATGCGGGTGGCACGCATTCACAACATCCCGCTCCAGGAGAACATGCACATCCGCTTGAAGACAGCTTGGCGCTCGGGCGCGCCGGCTGTGCGGGCGTCGCTGGAGAGGTCGTTCTGATGGCGCGCATCATCGGCCTGGCGGCTCCGGCCCTGGCGACGGGCATGGCGCTGGTCGCAGCATGCGCGTGCGCAGGGCCGCGAGCTGGCGAGGCGCGATGCCCCGAGACGACGGGGGACGGTGGCTTCTCGTCCGGGCCCATGGTCGTGGCCCGTGCGCGCGATGCGAAGGCCCCGGGATCGGCGTTCGCGCTCGCCACCCCGGGGCTCCAGTGGATCGCGGCCTCCGCCGCGGGCTCGCACTCGATCTCATCGACCGAGCGCAGCGGGGCCGGCCTTCCGGTGCTGAGCGCGGAGCGAGCGCAGATCCTGCTGCGCTCGCTCACCGTGCCCGGGTGGGGGCAGGCCACGCTCGGCAGGAACGGCGCGGCCAAGGCCTTCATCCTGGTCGAAGCCGGGATCTGGGCGAGCTTCGTGGCGTTCCATATCCAGGAGGCGATGCGGCGCGACTCGTACGAGCTGTCGGCACGGCTGAACGCCGGGATCGATGTCAGCGGCCGGGACGAGGAGTTTCGCCGCATCGTGGGGTCGTTCCTCAGCAGCGACGACTACAACCTCTACGTCGTGTACCGGGACGCGGCGAACCTCTACTACGACGACCCGGTGCAGTACCGGGCCTACATCGCCGAGCACGAGCTGAAGGGGGCGGATGTGTGGCACTGGTCCAGCATCGACGATCTCCTTCAATACCGGGCGCAACGCAAGGATTCGCAGCGCGCGCAGCAGCGGGCCAACAGCGCGGTGGCGCTGGCGATCGTCAACCGCTTCGTGAGCGCCCTGCACGCGGCGCGCGTGGCCGGACGGCCCGCCACGGGCCACCAC
>VBOS01000433.1 GCA_005893185.1 Candidatus Eiseniibacteriota bacterium | reverse complement strand
ATGCGGAAGGAGCCGCCGATCTCGACCAGCTCGCCGCGCGAGACCACGACCGCCTTTCCCGCCGCCAGCGCAGCGAGCGAGAGCAGCACGGCGGCTGCGCCGTTGTTCACGACGTGCGCGGCTTGGGCGCCTGTGAGCCGCGTGAGCCAGCGCTCCACCCCCGCGCCCCGCTCGCCGCGCCGGCCGCTCTCGAGGTCGTACTCGAGGCTCGCGTAACCGCGCGCCACATCTTCGAGCGCGCGGCGCGCATCGTCCGGGAGCGGAGCGCGCCCCAGGTTGGTGTGGAGCACGACACCGGTGGCGTTGAGCACGCGGCGCAGCGCCGGGCGGCGCTCGAGCGCCGCGCGCTCACCTGCGCGGCGCGCGATCGCTTCTGCGTCCGGCGCGGCAGCACCCCCCGACTTGAGACGCGCGCGCTCGTCGGAAAGCTCCGCCCGCACAGCCTCTACCACCAGCGCGCGCGGCAGGTCGCGCAACGCGCCCTCGAGGGCCGGGTGCGAAAGAACGGTCTCGACCGCCGGCAGGGAGCGCAGCGAGGAGGTGCGAGTCGCCATGGCGCGGCATTCTATCAGGAGGGCTGACGACCGCTCCTGGGGCGCCCGTGGTCGTGCTCCCCGGCAGCGGCGGGAACGAAGGCCGCCGGCGTTCCGTCCACGGTCTCAGATGGCGCCCTACGGTTCGCCGATCCTTGCCGCGGCCCCGACCATTCCCTATCATTATGGTGCCGCACTTGTCGCGACTCCCCCGTCCCTCTGCGAGGCGCCCCTAAAGCGAGCCGGCGCAGTCGTTTCCGGCTCGACCCCGAAACCCAGGAATCCTCTTGGCCCGAGTGTTTCGCGAGCGATCCAAGTGGTCGCCCCCGATGATCCGCCGCCCGCGGGGGTTGGCTGCCCGCTTGCCGGCCGGAACTGCGATCACCTTTGCCGGCCTCGCCCTTCTCCTCTCAACGGCCTCCCCACCCGCATGGGCCACCGGCCGCGACTTCTTGGACGAGACGATCGTGGCCGAGGGGCTGCGGGCCCGCGAAACCGGGCTGGAGCTCGGATCGGACGCGCGGATCGATCAGGACGATCGCCTCCAAGGGTGGTTCGCATGCGCCGTCGAGCGGGGCCTCACGCCGCGATGGGTGTTCGAGGCGGTGGGTCTCGGGCTCAACCGTGGTCAGGGGCTGGAGGCTGCGGGCTGGCGGGCCGAGTCGCGTTACGTCTTCCTCGAAGGCGATCACGCCCCGGTCGCCGCCGCTGTCGCACTGGAGTGGGAGGTCGAGACATCGGCTGCGAAGCATCTCCTCTACGAGCGGGTGCTGATCCCGCGGATCGTCCTCTCCCGGGCGGTTGGCTCGCTGCTCGCCACCGCCAACGCGGGCCTGGCCCGGCAGTTCGACCCCGTCCAGCGCTCGGCGTTCGCATGGGCCGCAGGCGCGCGCTGGCCCGATCGGGGGCCTGTGAGCGCCGGGCTCGAGATCACGCGCGAGCCCCTGGATGACGCGACGCGGCTCGTGCCGCAGGTGGCGCTCGATCTGCCCGGCGAAACCCGGATTCGCATGGGCGGGGCGTTCGGGCTGCGCGGCGTCTACCATTTCATCGCCCGCATCGTGATCGAGAAGGAGTTGGACCTGTGACGGGGAGCCCGCTTTCGACACTCGCGAGCATCCTTCTGCTGAGCGCCTCCCCCGCCCCCGCAGCTGCCGACACCGGTGCGATCTCCGAGACCACCGAGGTGACAGGCACGCGGGGCCACATCGACCCCGATCGCTCGCCGCTTCCCTCCTCCGTGCTCGAGCGCGAGCCGCTCCGCCGCGAGCACACCGTGTCCATCGCGCGCGCCATCGAGAGCCTGCCCGGGGCTCGCACGCTGTCGACGGGCGGCCAGGTCGGCAAGCCCGTCCTGGGCGGCCTTTTCGGGCCGCGCGTACTGGTTCTCGACGACGGATACCGGCTCGAGGACTACTCGTGGAGCGACGAGGACGGCCCTTCGATCGACGCCCGGCTGCCGGATCGGGTCGATGTGATCCGCGGCCCGGCGAGCGTGCTCTACGGTTCGGACGCGATCGGGGGCGTCGTGAATGCCGTGCCCGCCGACCTGCCGGATGCGCGCGGGAGACAACCGTTCGCGCGCACCGGGCTCGAAGCGTACGGAGCCACCAACAACGCGGAGTTCGGGGGCGCGCTGCGACTCGATGGCGCGAGCGGCGCGCTGGGCGGCCGGCTCAACGTCGTGGGCCGCGGCGGGAGCGATCTGCGCACGCCGGACGGCAAGATCCCCAACACAGGCTTCGACGCCGTGAACGGCGATGCGGCGCTGGGCGTTCGGGGAGCGGACGGCCGTGCCACGCTTCGCTACGCCCGCCACGGCGGTGAGTACGAGCTCCAGGAGGCCGCTGGTCCAGAGCCCGGGCAGCAAGACGGGCCGCGGCGCAGGCTCGGCGACAATCGCGTGCAGCTTGGCGGAGATCTCCTCCTGGGCGGCTTGCGCTTCGAATGCAAGGCCCAATGGCAGAATCACTCGATGATCGAGATCGCCAGGGAGCCGGTTGGCGCCGGAACGCCGGGCATCGAAGCCGAGCAGTTCCACCTCGTTCTCGACACATACGCCCTGGATCTCCTCGCTCACCACACGGCCGGCGCCTTGCGAGGCACGCTTGGCGTTTCGGGTCTCGCTGAGACCAACGACACGCAGGGTCCGATCCCGGTCGTTCCCGACGCCCGCATGCACTCGGGGGCGGCGTTCGCCTTCGAAGAGCTCGAGCACGGCCGCTGGAGCTTCGTGGCGGGCGCCCGTGTGGACCGGCGACACCTTGAGACCGACGCAGATGCGATCCTCGG
>VBOS01000432.1 GCA_005893185.1 Candidatus Eiseniibacteriota bacterium | reverse complement strand
GCGAATCGCGGTTCTCGATCTCGCTCGATGGCGCTGCCGACGCGAACGTGGCCGTGTTCGACCTCCTGGGCCGGCGCGTGAGCACGGTCTTCCGCGGCCGGCTCAAGGCCGGCACCACCGAGCTCGCATGGAACGGAAAGCGCGACGACGGCTCGCGGGCGACGGCGGGGGTCTACTTCTACCGGCTCGAGATGAAGGGGCGGGTGGTGTCGCGTCGGCTGGTGCTGCTCCGCCCGCAGTGAAACGAATCCACCGGACGCGGTGTCGACACGGCGCCGCGTCGGGTGGACCATGAGCCGATGACCGATGCCGAGCTGGTGGCCCACGCGGTCGCGGGGGATGTCGGGGCATTCGAAGGTCTGGTGGCCCGGCACCACGCCGATTGCTTGCGCTTTGCGGCGCACATGCTCGGCGACCGGATCGAGGCAGAGGACGTGGTGCAGGAGACCCTGTTGAGAGCCTATCGCTCGCTCGGGACCTACCAGGAGCGCCAGCAGTTCCGGCCCTGGCTGTTCCGGATCCTGGTCAATCGTTGCCGGACGGCGGCCGGGCGGGCCCACGCCCGCCGGCTACGAACGGCGGTCGAGCTGACCCCCGGTGCCGCAATCGTTCGCGACGCGACCGATGGGTTCGAGCTACGCTCACGGCTCTCCCGCGCGATGGAGGGGCTCGACGAGGTGCACCGCGAGGCGTTCGTGCTCAAGCTCGGCGAAGGGCTCGAGTACGAGGAGATCGCGCGGATCACGGGAGCGAGCGTCCCGGCGCTCAAGATGCGGGTGAAGCGCGCTCGCGATCAGATCCGGGCGCGGTGGGAGGAGCTGGAGCACGATGAACGGCGATGACCGGTGGGACGACGACGCGCGCGCCGCGTATCAGCTCCCGATCGAGGGCGAGGAGCAGGCGCGTGACCGCGCGATCCTCAGGCTGCGACGCGAGTCGGCGAAACGACGCACGGGAATGGGGGCGTGGTGGGTGGATCCGGACGGGCTGAGGATGCGCCCGGCGCTGGCTGCCGTGTGCGTACTCGCGGTCCTCGTGATCGGCGCGTGGAGCGGCGCCGGGTGGATGGCGTCCCGCGGCGTGCGGGCCCCGCGACCGTCGATCGCAACTTTGCCGAGCGGGTCGACCGCTGTGACGTTCGTGTTCCGGGCGCCGGGCGCCACGCGTGTGTCGCTGGTCGGCGACTTCAACGGCTGGGATCCGGAGGCCACGCCGCTCGCGCGCGCGACGACGGGCGAGATCTGGATTGCGCAGGTCCCGCTGGAGCACGGCCTGCATGCCTACGCGTTCGTGATCGACGGGCGGGATTGGGCGCCCGATCCTTCGGCGCCGCTGGCGCCGGTGGCGACATTCGGGCGCAGGAACTCGCTGCTGGTCGTCGGCGAGGATCAAGCGCTGTGAGACGACTGCTCGCGTTGGCGCTCGCGTCGTCGTTGCTGGCGCCCGGCCGGGCGTCTGGCGACGAGTCCGAGGAAGCGCGGCTGCGCGCCCGGCTCAAGCCCGAGCTCGCGACACCGGTGATCGAGGTCGTGCGCTCGGCGGCGGCCCAAGGCCTGCCCACGGCGCCACTCGTGGCGCGCGCGCTCGAGGGCGCCAGCCGCCAGGCCGGCGATGAGGCGATCCTCGAAGCTGTGCGCGGGTATGCGGCCGGGCTCGCAGCGGCGCGTCGAGCGCTGGGTTCGACCGCGCGGGCCGCCGAGCTGGACGCGGGTGCGGGCGCCCTGATGGCCGGCGTGCCCGAGGATTCGCTCGCGAGCCTGAAACGCGCGCGGCCCTCGGGATCGCTCGTGATACCGTTGGTGGTGCTGTCGGACTTCGTGGCGCGCGGAGTGCCCGTGGCGAATGCCTCGAACGCCGTGCTGGCGGCGACGCGTGCCGGGGCCGCCGATCCCGCCCTGCTTAGGATGCGCGAGCGGATCGACGAACGCATTCTCCGCGGCGAGGCGCCCACCGGGGCGTCCCGGGAAGGACTGCGGGAACTGCTGATGAAGACGCCGGGTACACCGAAGGAACGCGGCAGCCGCGAGCCGCGCGAGAGGAGGCAACCGTGAAGAGAACGAGCATCCTTTACGTCGGGATGGCGGGCGCGATCGGGCTTACGCTGGCGCTCGGGGCATGGGCGTCGACCGCGTGCGCCGAGGACTTCGCGGCGGGGCCGGAGTGGCTGCGCGCTCCGATCGCCCGCGGTCCCGTGGCAGCTGCGGTCGGCGTCGACGAGCGTCACGCCTGGTGGGGCATCGACGGTACGGTGCCCCTGGGCCTCGGGCCTTCGCGCATGCGAACGAATGTCGTGGGCCAACCCGTGCTCGGGCTCGGAATGTCGATCGCGGGCAGCGCCCGGTCCGACGCCCGTGACCTGCGCTACACCGCGCTCATCGACCGGCGCAGCCGCCTCGACGGCGGGTGGCTCGGAATCTCGACCGGGCAGCATGCGAAGCTCCAGCTCGGAACCGGTCTGTGGCGCG
>VBOS01000431.1 GCA_005893185.1 Candidatus Eiseniibacteriota bacterium | reverse complement strand
CCTTGCGCTTCTCGGTGGCGCCGGAGTAGACGCCGGTGGCTGCGTCGCGCCAGATCGCCTGGTAGCCACCATATTGGCCGACCGCCTCGGGCTTCAGCACGTGGCCACGCCTCGTCAGCTCCTCGAGAACGCTCGCCGGCAGCCCGTCCTCGATGTGGAGCACGCCGCCGTCCTTCATCACGGTGCCGGTGGGCTCGCTCGACCCGGTGTGGTGGAAGCGGATGGCGTCGCCCGCCTCCTGCAGGTTCATGCCGAAATCGAACAGGTTGACGATCACCTGCGCGTGGCCCTGCGGCTGCATGTCGCCGCCCATCACGCCGAACGCCATGAGCGGCTGGCCGTCCTTCGTCACGAACGCGGGGATGATGGTCTGGAACGGGCGCTTGCCGGGCGCGAGCGCATTGGCGTGTTCCTTGTGGAGCGAGAAGAGCCCGCCGCGATCCTGCAGCCCGAATCCCACCTCCGGCACGACGTAGCCCGAGCCGAAGCCGGTGTAGTTGCTCTGGATCAGCGACACCATCATGCCGCTCTCGTCGGCCGCGCACAGGTAGGTCGTCTCCTTGCGGTTGAGCGCCGCCACCTCGCCGGGCGCGTCGGTGAGCGTCGCATGCTTCATGTCGATGAGCGCAGCCCGCTGCTTCGCGTAGTCCTTGGCCAGGAGCTGCTCCACCGGAACCTTCGCGAACGCCGGGTCCGCGTAGTAGCGGGCGCGGTCGGCGTAGGCCAGCTTCTTGGCCTCGACGAACACGTGCCAGAAGTCGGCCGACTCTCGGCCCATGCCCTTCAGATCGAAGCCCTCGAGCAGGTTGAGCAGCTCGAGCGCAGCCAGCCCCTGGCTGTTGGGCGGCAGCTCCCACACGCGCACGCCGCGGTAGTCGGTCGCGATCGGCTCGTCCCAGGTCGAGCGGTGGCGGGCGAAGTCTTCCTTGGCGAAGAAGCCGCCGTTGGCCTGCGAGTAGCGCACCAGGGCCTCTGCGATCGGCCCCTGGTAGTAGGCGTCGCGGCCGCCCTCGGCGAGCTGACGCAGCGTCTTCGCGAGAGCCGGGTTCTTGAAGATCTCGCCCTCGCGTGGCGCGCGGCCGCCCGGCATGAACACCTCGCGGAAGCCGGGCTTGTCCTGGAAGTGCGCGACCGAGCGTCCCCAGTCGTCTGCGATCACGGGCGAGAGCGGGAACCCTTCCTCGGCGTAGCGGATCGCGGGCGCCAGGATCTGCTTCATGGGCAGCTTGCCGTACTTCGCGTGCAGCTCGAACCAGCCGTCGGCGCAGCCCGGCACCGTCCAGGAGTAGGGCGAGTAGAGCGGGACCGTGCCGTCCTTCTCGGGCGGCACCTTGTCGATCGTGAGCTCGCGCGGCGCGCGGCCGCCCGGCATGAACACCTCGCGGAAGCCGGGCTTGTCCTGGAAGCGCGCGACCGAGCGTCCCCAGTCGTCTGCGATCACAGGCGAGAGCGGGAACCCTTCCTCGGCGTAGCGGATCGCGGGCGCCAGGATCTGCTTCATGGGCAGCTTGCCGTACTTCGCGTGCAGCTCGAACCAGCCGTCGGCGCAGCCCGGCACCGTCCAGGAGTAGGGCGAGTAGAGCGGGATCGTGCCGTCCTTCTCGGGCGGCACCTTGTCGATCGTGAGCGCGAGCGGCGCGCGCCCCGATGCATTCAAGCCCACCACCTTATTGGCCTTCGGGTCCCACAGGATCGCGAACAGGTCTCCGCCCAGGCCGTTCGCGGTCGGCTCCATCAGGCCGAGGCAGGCGTTGGTGGCGATGGCTGCGTCGGCCGCGCTGCCGCCCGCCTTCAGGATCTCGACCCCCGCCTGCACAGCGAGCGGCTGCGCCGCGCACACCATGCCGTGCCGGGCGTAGACCACCGAGCGCGTCGCCTGCCCGCGGGCGGCGGAAGCTGCGGCGGGACCGAGGCTCACGAGCAACGGGAGCGCCGCGAGGGGCGCGAGAGCGAGACGGGATGCACGGGACATGGCGGGGCCTCTCCTTTCGCGAATGCCATCGCGGCCCGAGCGTATGCGAAAGCGGGCGGGCAATCCAGCCGATCCCGAGCGCCGGCGTTGCTTGACCCCGCGCGCGGTTCTTGGAATGCTGCGAGCGATTCCGCCATCGGAACACTGCCTCCGGGAGGACGCAAGATGCGAATGCCGCGCCCCGTAGCTCTCGCGTTCCTCGCAGCTACGCTGCTCGCCCCACGCGCAGCGTTCCCGCAGGCGGCGCTCGGCGCCCGGGCCTTCGGCGGATACAACACCTACGCGATGGACGACTGGAACGACATCCGCCGCGCCCTGCTCGTCCCATCTTCCGAATTCTCACGGCCCAAGGATGGTTACTCCCTCGGCGTCGGCGCCGAGTACGCGTGGAAGCCATGGCTGTCGTTCACCTTCTCCTACGAGCGCTTGGCCGTCGGACGCATGGCGGAGGTGAACGGCCAGAAGATGAAGTTCCCGGCCAACGCGCTCCTGCTCGAGGCGGAGTACCGGCGGCGCCTGCGTCCGCGGTTCCGGATCGGCCTGGGCGGAGGCGCCGGTTACTACCGGCTCGGAGAGGAGATCGAATCGCCGGGCACGAATCGGGATTTCGAGGGGGAATCGAGCGGCGGCCAGGCCTTCGCCCTCGGGGAGTGGGAGATGACGCCCGCGGCCTCCGTCGGGCTCGACCTCGGCTATCGTTGGGCCAAGGTGGGCGTCGACAAGGTGAACCGCCAGCCCCCGCCGACCGCGATCGACATGGACTACTCGGGACTCAACACGCGGCTCGTGCTGCGCTACCTGCCGAGGCGTCGCCAGTAGGGCGCGCCCGACATCGCCAAGGAGACCGGATGGCCCGCTTCAGCGGCGTGGACTTCTACGAGATCGACTCGCTCCTGAGCGAGGAGGAGCGCCAGATCCGCGATCACGTGCGCGGCTGGGTCGAGGACCGCTACCTCCCGCTCGTCGAGCGCGCCTACGAGGAGGCGTACTTTCCGGCCGAGGTGATCCCGGAGATCGCCGAGATGGGGCTTCTGGGCGCGACGTTGCCGGAGAAGTACGGCTGCGCGGGCGTGAACGCCCTGGCGTACGGGCTCGCGATGCAGGAGCTGGAGCGCGGCGACTCGGGGTTGCGCTCGTTCGCTTCGGTGCAGGGCTCGCTCGCGATGTATCCGATCTACGCCTACGGCAGCGAGGCCCAGCGCATGAAGTGGCTGCCGCGCATGGCGAAGGGCGAGCTGGTCGGATGCTTCGGGCTCACCGAGCCCGACTTCGGCTCCAACCCTGCGGGGATGATCACGCGAGCCGAGCGCAAGGTCGGCGGCTACGTTCTGAACGGCGCCAAGATGTGGATCACGAACGGCACCATCGCGGATCTGGCGATCGTGTGGGCCAAGCTCCGGGACGAAGACACCGGGCGCGACGACATCCACGGCTTCATCCTCGAAAAGGGCATGAAGGGCTTCTCGGCCCCCGAGCAAAAGCGCAAGCACAGCCTGCGCGCATCGGTCACGAGCGAGCTGATCCTGCAGGACGTCGTGGTGCCGGAGGAGAATCTGCTGCCCGATGCGGTGGGCTTGAAGGGCCCGCTCGGCTGCCTCTCGCAGGCGCGTTTCGGCATCGCGTTCGGCGTGGTGGGCTCTGCGATGGCCTGCTTCCACGCCGCCGCCGAGTACAGCAAGAGCCGCGTGCAGTTCGGGCGCCCGATTGGCGGATTCCAGCTCGTGCAGGAGAGGCTCGCCGACATGCTCACGCAGATCACGCAGGCCCAGCTCCTGTGCGTCCAGCTCGGACGCCTGAAGGAGCGCGGCACGGTCCGGACCGAGCAGATCTCGTTGGCCAAGCGCAACAACTGCGAGATGGCGCTCGAAGTTGCGCGCGAGGCACGCGACGTCCTGGGGGCGAACGGCATCACGGCCGAGTACCCGGTGATGCGCCACATGTGCAACCTCGAGTCGGTCAAGACCTACGAGGGCACGCACAACATCCATACCCTGGTACTGGGCGAGGCGATCACGGGGATTGCAGCGTATCGGTAGGGAGGCGATCACGGCGATGTTTCGGACAAACACACGAGCCCGCCTCGATCCGCTCGCGACCGGCGTCCGGTCGACCCCGCACCCTCGACGCGCGGAGGCCATCGCGAGCGCCAAAGCCTGCGCGCTGATGTGCGTGGCCTTCTGGGTTCCGTTCGCTGCGGCGGACGGCGACTTCTCCGACTTCCGTATCCCGAAGAACCGGACCCTGCTCTGGACCGGCAACCTGAGCGCGCGTGCCGGCTCGCGTGACGCTTCGCTGCCGGCGGCCCAGTCCTCGAGCGGGGCGACGCTCGGTGGAGCTTCCACCCGGTTCTCGTGGCTTTCCGACTCCGACCCCGCTTTGACGACGCTCGACGTCGAACTCTCGGCAAGTGGACTACGCGACCACCAGAACACGGAGACCCAATCGTCGACCCCTCGAGCTCCGCCCAATCGGAGGAAGCGACGAACCGAAACATGTTCGAGCGCTGGGTGATCGGCGCGAGCCATCGAAGCTACCCCTGGGCGGCGCCGCTCGGGCTCGACGCATCACTCGACCTCTCCGGCGACTATGGCCAGCAGTGGAACTCGACGAACCTGCGCGGACTCTTCGTCGCTCCCCCGTCCACCTTCGAGAATCGCCAGCAGAGCAACTCGGAGACCTGGAGGTACATCACCCTGGTCGTGGCCAGCGCATCGCTTGGATGGGGCCGGGTGCGCAACGCGACGGCGATCTACGATGCCATGGTTCTCGAGCGACGCCTGCTGGAGACGGGGGCGCTCGCTCGCCCGCTTTCCCGCGACGGGCGCCAGCGACTCGCGGAGGTCCTCTACCTGCGGGGGTCTCTCGACACCGTGCGCGAGCGCCCTGGCCGCCTCCTGTGGCAGGAGATCGAGCGCGTCCTGGCCGACGACGGAGCGTTGCGTGAAGGCGGGCTCGACCCCTATTCGGTCCTGCGTGCGGCCGAGCCGCATCTGGGCCCAACCAGGATCCTCACGGCCGACGGCGTGCCGGTCTCACCCGTGCTCAGGCAGACCGGGTATTTCGTCGGCCTCACCGCGCTGGACGCCCATCGGAACCTGATTCTTCGCGACGACATGGGCAGTTCCTACGAAACCATTCAGGACGGGGTGAGCGTCTCCTCGGGATCCAGCTCGGCCTCAAGGCGGGCCACGTTCAACTCGGACGTGGTCTACGGGGGCGCCACCGGAACGATGAACCGCCCCATCGGCCCGTCGTGGCAATTCGATGCGAATGGCGACGTGCTGCTGGGGCTCCGCAAGGAGGACAACCAACTGATCTTCGACGCGGCGGCTTCACTGGGGTGGCTCGCGGCCGATCGCTGGACGGCGAACGCATACGCGTTCTACCGCCGCCTCGATGACGATCGGACGGAAGGCGCCACGGCAGGCGATTCCTGGCAATGGACGGCGGGCATCCGGGTGAGTTGGTACGTCGAGGACCGCACGGCCATCGAGCTTTCGGCATCAGAGAACCAGGATTGGCTGAGGGGCACGGCCGACGCGCCAAGCGTCGGAGGGACGCACCACTTCTTCCGCGGGCTCGATGCTTCGCTCGCCGTCACCTACCGCTTCTCGGGATGGATCGCGACGCCCGGCTTCTTCCCCGCGCCCGCCGGGGGCTTTGGAACGCCGCGAGCGCAGCCGTAGTCCCGGGACCACCGGACGGCGCGGCGAGCCCGCGGCGCGGTGCGAGCCCGCGGGGCAGCCCGCTCCTCGCCGGCTGACCGCGCGCGCATCCCGCCGGCACTGCTTGGCACGGGCTCAAGCGGGATCGCGGCGGAGCCGACAACCCCGAGGCGGTACGCAGCGGCCGGGGTCGCCCGGCCGCCGCCGTTTGATGCTCTCACTTGAAGAGGCTCGCAGGCCCATGCCGCCGACCCGAACCACAGGAGCACCGGCCACCCGTGCGGCGTGGGGCACGCGGATCCGCGTGCGCTTCGCCCTGCGCGGGAAGATCCTGCTCTTCACCGTGCTGCCGGTCGTGACGCTCGTGACCGGAGCCCTGTGGATGGTGAATCGCAGCATCTCGCGGCAGGTACAACAGGGAATCCGCGACAATCTGCTGCGCTCTTCGGCCGTGCTCGAGAACATGCTGGGCTC
>VBOS01000429.1 GCA_005893185.1 Candidatus Eiseniibacteriota bacterium | reverse complement strand
GCCGGCCGCTCCCCGCGGCCCGGCATCTGCGGCATCTGCGACTCTTCGCGAGGGCGCATCGCCGGTGCAGGCCTCCCTTGCCGGCCCCACGTGTTCCAGGGCCGGTACTCGCGTGGCGACCGCACTCCCGGCTCGGGTCGCTGCGCGCGCGGGCCGCCACCACCCCCTTCACTCCGCACCTCTGCGCCTCGCCCCACGGGCAGGAACGGCGATGTGGCGCGCCCGCGGAGCACCGTGGCTGTGAGGTAGCCGGGAGGCGCCGTGCTGCCACCCTGGCGCCACCGCTCTTCCGAGCCGAACTTGGACG
>VBOS01000428.1 GCA_005893185.1 Candidatus Eiseniibacteriota bacterium | reverse complement strand
GTGTCCGGGCCGATGGCAGTCGTAGCAGACATAGCGCGGATAGCGCACGGCCTGGTGCACGTAGTAGGTGGTGTAGGCGGTCGCGAACGCTTCGGCGTCGGTCGCATGCTCGACCACGCGGCGCCGGATGCGCTCCATCGCCACGAACGGGTCCCCCACGATGCGCCCCTCGGCGGTCACGCCCTGCTCCTCGAGCGGAGCCCCGACGTAGCCCACGGCCTCGGCCTGCGCGTCGTATGGCCGCAGATACCAGGGCAGGGAATCGAAGGGCGCGGCGGAGGCGAGCGCGACGATGTAGCACTGGCCCACGGGCTGCTGGACCACGAGGTCGACGTTCGATCCCTCAGCCGGGATGCCATAGGTCTCCCGGCCCTCGAGGAATCCGGAGCCGCCGATGTCGGGGAACAGCAGCCGGACGTAGCCCTCGGAATCGATCTCGTAGACCAGGACGTGCGCGTCATCCGCGCTGCGCACCTTGATTTGCATGCGTTCGCCAGGCTCGTAGACCGCCTCGTTCCCGCGGTCGGTCCACACCTCGACCGCCTGACGCGCGTGCGAAGCGCCGGGAACCAGCAACGTCGCAAGCGCCAGAAGAATGCCTGCCCTCCGCATGATGATCACGCTCCTTCCCGCAGGGAATCGCGCGACCTGCGGTCGCGGGGTTCCTTGCGCTCGCGGCCCCTCATGGATCTCCCGTCACTACCCGGGCGGGAGCGTTCTTCTCCCGAAGACTTGCGCGCTTTCCGTCGCGCCCTTCCTCCCTGAACTTCCACGCCTCGTAGCTCGCCGGCTCCCGGTACCGCCGGGCCTCGCGGTAGCCGGCGCGGTAGCGATACCGCCCGTACTCGGGATGCGACTCGCGAATCCGGAGGTAGCGCGCCCGGTAGAGGTCGTTGACCTCCGGGTAGGCGCTCCACCGGTAGCGGAACCCGTAGCCCGCGCACCAGTCGTAGTAGGGGTCGAAGTAGCGATACCCGTGACAATCATAGCAGTAATAGCTGGGGTGCGGACGCCCGGCGGGGTGCCCGGCATCGACCGCGGCCATACCGGCTGCGCAACCGGCGACGGTGACCAGCGCGGCCAGGGCCGCGATCCAGCGGGTCGGGAAGCTCCGCAGCATGCGCTCACCTCTGCCCCGCGAGCGGCCTGCGCACGCGGGCGCCCTCGCGGCTGGCCAAAGGCGCGCGCAGCTGAGGGTTGAACGGATCGGTCTGATAGGCCCAGTCAAGAACCGCCCGCGTCGGACTCGCGCTCAAGGAAACGACGCGGAACTTGGCGTAGTTGGTGGCGAGGGGGTATCCGATCCGGACGACGTAGCTGTGCCTCTCGATCAGCTCGACAGTGCCGTTGTTGGACCAGCCATATTCCCCGGGCGCGAAGTCCACGTCGTCGAGGCTCCCGGTGTAGCCGGCGTCCTGGAGATCGACGTCGGCGAAGCGCGTGAGCATCTTGTAGGTCGTTCCGTCATAGCCGAAATAGATGTCGACGTTGGGATTGTCCCAGGGCACCACCGAGAAGGCCGAGAAGTCGTAGCCGCTGGTGGCGGGCGCAGCGACGTAGTCGGTGAGCGCGAGACCGGTCCCTGCGGGGCGCGGCGTATCGAACACGTCCTCCTTGGAGAGCTTGCTTTCGTTGCCCGCGCGGTCGTAGGCCGAGACCGCGAAGAATCGCGTCTGGCCGTTGGCGAGCGGCACCACGAACACGTTCCCCGAGGTCACCCCCACGCGGTCGTAAGGGCAGCTCGGGCCGCTGGCGCAAGGGCTCATGTAGACCCGGTAGCCGGCAACGTCGGCCTCGGTGTTGGCGAGCCAGGAGAGCCGGGCCTCGCCGTCTCCCGTGACGCTGTGCAGCCCGCGCGGGGCGGCGGGGGGATAGACATCGCGCGGGGCGGTCGTGTCCTCGTCGCATCCCGAGATCAGCACGACCGCGCTCAGAGCCAGCAACCAACGCTTCGACATGGGGATCACCTCCGTGACATTAGACGCCGCATGACGCGTCCAGTTACTACGGCAACCCGTGTGCCATGGCAACCGTCGGGCGCGCTCACGATCCGGCGCGTTCCAAGTCGCGGCGCCGCAACGATCGCGGAGAGTGCGCGGAGGGAGGGCTGTTGCGGGAAGCGGGCCCTGGGGCGTGCGGAGGTGTCGCAGGTGTGTGGAGATCGCTACAACGGAAAAACAAGAGGACACCGGTCAGTGCTGCTTTCGGACCACAAGCCTGGACATCCCCCAGTGCTGGCCTGTGACGCGAATCGACCGGTGTCCCGAACCATCATGGGCGCGTAAAGAGGCTGGAAATGCCGAAGCCGGGCCTCCGTTGCCCGTCCCGCCTTGCACCCGTTTTTCCGTTGCCGAAGGATCCTTGAGTCTCATACTTCCAAGCTAGCCGGTGGTAGAGGGCGGTGCGTTGTCTTTAGTGACTGGGGCTCGTACCCTCGACCGACCCCCTACGGAACCGGCTAGCCCAGAAGTGGCCCAGCAGTTCTGATTGCTGGACTTTTGGAGGTCCCCCCCCTCCGATGAAGTTCTATGAGCACCCTCCGTGCCAGAGCGCCACGACTTCACGGGCATTTCGCTGAGCTGTTGGGAGGCAACGAGTTGCTGGCGTCAGCGGCGGATGGGCTGGGCAGAGCACGCCAGGCTTCGCGCGGCCGAACACTAAACAGAATGTGGACTCGGACAGGGCCTGCGCCGTATCTGTGCTGGCCGCAATGGGTTAATTGTTAAATCTCTTAATAGCAATTGTATGAAGAATGTGGAGTGGGGAGGGTGCTGCTAGAAGCGCTTGCGCCGCTCGATCTGGAGGGTGCGGATCTTGGAGAGCAGCGTCGGGTAGCTGAGCCCTAGCTCGCGGGCGGTCCGCGCCTTGTTCCAGCGACAGCGGTCGAGCGCCTCTGCGATCATCCGGCGCTCGAGCTGAGAGATGTTCGAGCGCAGGGACTTCCCGTTGGGCCGATCCACCGTGGCCGCCACCTCGGCCTCGCGCATCTCGGGCGGCAGCAGATCCTGGTCGAGCATCGCGCCGGACTCGGCGAGCACCACCATGCGCTTCACGGTCTTCTCGAGCTCCCGGACGTTGCCCCGCCAGGGATGGTCGAGGAACACTTGCATGACGCCCGGGGAGAAGCCGCGCACCGTCTTCTCCATCTGCCGGGAGTAGACCGCCAGGAAGTGCTCGGCCAGCAGCGGGATGACCTCGCGCCGCTCGCGAAGAGATGGAACCCGCACGGTGATGTCGTTGAGCCGGTAGTAGAGGTCCTCGAGGAACCGGCCCTCCTTGATGCGGTCGCGCAGGTCGCAGCACGTCGCGCAGATCACGCGCGCGTTCACCCGCTTGGTGCGTGTTGCGCCCACCGGGCGGATCTCGCCGCGATCCAGCACGTGAAGCAGCTTGGCCTGGACCGACTCGGGCACCTTCTCGATCTCGTCGAGGAAGATCGTTCCGCCCTCGGCTTCCTCGAACAGGCCCGCCTTGTCCCGCGATGCCCCGGTGAAAGCGCCCTGCAAGTGGCCGAACAGCTCGCTCTCGAGCAGCGTTTCGGGGAGCGCAGCGCAGTTGACCTGAACGAACGGGCGGTCGCGCCGGCCCGAGATCTCGTGCACCACCTGGGCGAGCAGGCCCTTGCCGGTGCCGGTCTCCCCTAGGAACAGCACGGTGGCCGGGCTGCCGCCCACCTTGGCGAGCAGGCTCATGATGCTGCTCATCTCGCGCGACTGCGAGATCACGCGCTCCGAGCCCGGGCTCGGGCGGAGCTTGTCGCGGAGCTGTCGGTTCTCCTCGAGGAGCAGCGAGCGCTGCGCCTCGACGATCGCGACCCCTGCGCTGTTCGCGAGCACGGCCAGCAGGTTGAGCTCGCGCTGCTTGAAGGGGCCGAGCAGGCTGTCGTTCAGGCGATCCACGTAGACCAGGCCGAGTGCCTGCGAGGGGAAGTTGAGCGGGACGCACACCAGCGAGCCCACGCCCTCCAGGGTGTCCACAAGCGCCGCGCTGAAGCGCGGATCGGCCGCGACCCGGCTCGAGAACAGCGGGCCGCTCTCCGTGATGCGGCTGCCGATGGCGCCTTCGACCACGCGCAGCACGCGGCGGGCCCGGTCGCGCCCCAGCCCGTGCTGCGCGACCACGTCGAGCCGGCCGCCGCTCGCGCTGAAGGCCACGAAGCCGCGATCGCCGCCCGCGTGGTCCACCGCGAGCCGCACCGCCTGGCTCAGGAGCCCGTCCATGTCGGCGGTCTCGCGGAACAGCCGGTTGGCCTCTTCCAGCGCCCGGAACTCGTTGCAGGTCGAGATCGAGACCGCGACGTACTGCCGCTCGAGCTCGCGCCGCAAAGTCTCAACGCGGTCGCGGGTCTCGGACTCCTCGGTTTCGGCCAGCCACTGCTCGGCCTGTTCGAGCAGCGAGAGCGCCTGGTCGTAGTGCTCGCGCTCGGCCTCGAGCCGCGACAGGATCAGCACCGCCTCGGCGGCGAGCGACGTCACGCCGAGCTGCCGGAAAAGGGTGGCCGCGCGCTTGGCCGCATCCGTGACGGACTCGAGCGGCAGGCGCATGCGGGTGCTCGCCGGCAGGAGGAACAGATACTCGCCCTGGGCCGAGAGCGAGACGGCCAGCTCGTAGGTCTCGCCCAGCTCGTCGAAGCACTGAGCCGCCGCGCGCAGCTTGGCCCCCATCGCGTCCGCATCGCCCCGCACGGCGTCGAGCCGTGCCCGGGCACGCTCGGCCAAGGCGCGCTCGACGCGGTCGCCGAGCTGCTCGGCCAGAGCGGCGCCCCGGGCCAGGTGCTCCTCGGCCTCGTCGTTCTGCTCGAGATGCAGGTGCGCCAGGCCGGTACGCGTCTCGAGCTCAGCGACCAGGTCGCCCTGGGGCGCCAGGCGCCGCGCCTCCTCGAGTGCCGGGACCAGCAGCGCCAGCGCAGCCTCGGCGTTGCCGCGGTCGAGCTCCAGCTCGCCGAGAAATTCGCGGGCCAGCACGGTCTCGCGCCGGGCGCCCACCTCGGCGGCCAGCGACATGGCGTGGCGGAAGTGCTCCTCGGAGCGCTCGAACTGGCGGCGCCGGCGGCACATCATGCCGAGCGCGAGATAGGCGGCTGCCTCGCCCTGCTGGTGCCCGGTCTCGCGCGCGATCCGCAGCGACTGGCGGAAGTCCTCCTCTGCGAGATCCCACTGCCCCAGACGGTAGCGGATGAGGCCCAGGTTCTGGTGATGGGCCCGCATGCGCGAGAAGAGACCCTCGCGCTCGTCGAGCTTGAGCGCCTGCTCGAGGAAGCGGGTGGCCTCGCGCCAGTCGCGCAGGTTCTTGTAGACAATGCCGAGGTTGTTGAGCGCCGAGACCAGACCGTCGGTGTCGTCGATGCGGCGGAAGGTGGCGGCGGCGTTCTGCAGCCACTCGATGGCCTCGGTCATCTGGCCGAGTCGCGCGCAGCAGATGCCGAGGCGCACGCCCGCCTGGCCGACGGTGCGGTGGTCATCGGTGTCGCGCAGCACGCGGTACGCGTAGCGCGCGAAATGGCGTCCCCGGCGATACTGGCCGAGCTCGGTGAAGGCGTCGGCGAACCGGGCCGCGATGCCGGCGACCACGCGCGCATCGCCCAGCAGCCGCGCGGTGTCGCGCGCCTCGCGCAGCGGCGCGAGCGCGGACTGGTAGTCGCTCCGGCGGATGTGGGACTCGGCGAGCTTCGAGAGCGCGCGGCAACGCTCACGCGGGAAGCCGGGCCCCATGTCGCGAAGGGCAGCCGCGTAGGCCTCCGCCGCGCCGGAGAAGTTGTCCGCGGCAAGATGCAAATCACCGACTGCCTCGTGCTGGAGGGCTCCGCCGAGGGCGGGGTGTCCTGCGTGGCTCAGATCGGGGGGGATCGCACGCTGCACTTTTTCGAACCCTCTTTTTGTCTCGACGCTCTGGTTAAGATGCTCCGTCGGTTCGGTCCGGAGCATCCCTGCACTGACTCGCTGTCGGAAACAGCGCTCTAGCGGTCAAACGCTAGAGCGCTGCCCTCGAGAACCAGTACCCCGCGATCCAGAAGGCCCACCGCATGACCAGATCAAAGTCCCCATCCACGCCGGGATTCGAATCGGGCGGCGGCGCCACGATTCCTCCATTGTTCACGCGCAGCGGCGGCGGATTGAGGGGTTGATCCGGTTCCCCCGAAGAGGCGGGGGGTCTTGCGCTCGATGTGACCGTCACGTGAGCCGCCGGCGACCCGGTCGGACTACTGAACTCGCGTGCGGAGCACACAGCCGACAAGACACCCGTCGCCACGAGGGCGAGGGCCAGCGCGATCAGGGGTCTGACGCCACATTTCAGCATCTCTTGCCGCTCCCTTCACGACTGGCTGTGAGAGTGAGACACAAAGGTCGTGCGGTCGGAGGCGACCTACGCCGAAACGAGCTTGCTTCCGAGGGGACCTTCTTTACTTTACTTTGCTTTTCCTTGAGCCCGATTGGATTATCGGCTTCGGGCCCCGGCGCGGTCAATGAGAACTTTACGGTGTGAAATCCCTTGAGGGGTGCCCGAAGGGTCGATCAGGACTTTCGGGTGCCGACCCGGCAGCCGGCCGTGGCAGCAGCTGCGCCCCTCACGACCCTGGACCCGGCCCTCCGCCGCGGGCCTCCTCGGCTGCGAGCCGTACCAGGCCGTAACGGAGGCCCTGGGTCGA
>VBOS01000427.1 GCA_005893185.1 Candidatus Eiseniibacteriota bacterium | reverse complement strand
GCGCATGGACGAGGCCAAGCGCACCTTCGTGTCGGAAGACCTCGGCCCGGTGGTGAAGAAGGAGGCGAACCGCTGCATCGTGTGCATGCGCTGCGTGCGCTACTGCGACGAGATCATGGGCGACGACGCGCTCACCGCCCACCAGCGCGGCGTGCGCACCGAGATCTCGTCGTTCGATCGCCGGCCGCTCGACTGCGAGCAGTGCGGCAACTGCATCGAGGTCTGCCCGGTCGGCGCGCTCACAGCCCTGCCGTATCGCTTCAAGGCGCGGCCCTGGGACCTGCGCCAGCACGTCACGATCTGCCCGTGGTGCTCGAACGGCTGCACGGTGCGGGTCGGCGTGCGCGGCACGGAGATCCTGCGCGCGCGCGGCACCGAGCTGCGGGGCGTGAACCAGGAGTACCTGTGCGTGCGCGGGCGCTTCGGCTACTCGTTCGTGAGCCACGGCGAGAGGCTCTCGAGCGCGCTGCTGCGCGTGGGAGACGCGCTCGCCCCGGCCGGGTTCGACGAGGCGGTCGCTTTCGCGGCCGCTCGGCTCGAGGCCATCTCCGCAACTCACGGCCCTAAGTCGGTGGCGTTCCTCGGGGGCGAGAAGCTCGACCTCGAGGAGCAGTACCTGTTCCAGAAGCTGGCGCGCGCTCGGATCGGCACGAATCACGTGGACGCGCGCACCCGCTTCACGGCCCCGGTGCCAGGCGCTGCGCTGCTGGCCGCGACCGGCGGCGGGCGGCCGCTGATCTCATTCGATGAGCTGGGGCGCGTGGAGGAGGCGCTGGTCCTGTTCGAGGATCTGCAGGGCGAGTCGCCGTTCGCGCAGGCCGTTCTGATCCGGGGCCAGCACCAGCTCGGCGTGCACATCACGGTCGCTCACCCGCGGCGGGTGAAGCTCGCGCGGCCCAAGTTCGGCGGCGAGTGGCTGGCGACGGCACCCGGAGGGGAGCTTGCTCTGCTCAACGGCCTCGCGCGCGCCGCGCTCGATCTGGGCGACCCGCCCGCGCTGCCGCCCGCGACCGCCGCGATGCTGCCGGCGCTGCGGGGCGCGCTCGGGGCGTGGTCGCTCGAGCGCGCAGCTCGGGAGTCCGGCGTGCCGGCCGAGGCGATCCGCGCGGCCGCAGAGCGCATGCGCGCGGCCCAGCGCAAGGCGATCGTCTTCGGCCGCGGCATCGCAGAGCACCCGCAGGCGAAGGCGCTCCTGCAGGCGATCGAGAACCTGGCGTGGCTCACGGGCGCCGTCACATCCGAGCGGTCGCATGTCATGTACCTGGGACCGCACCACAACAGCCAGGGCGCGCTCGACATGGGGCTCGGCCCCGACGTGCTGCCGGGCTACGTGCCCGTCTCCGAAGCAGCGGCGCGCAGGCCGTTCGAGCAACAGTGGGGGCGTAGTCTCAACGCGGAGCCCGGCATGACAGCTCCCGAGATCCTGGCCGCAGCGGCCGATGGCCGAATCAAGACGCTCTGGATCGCGGGCGACCACTGGCTGCGCAGTGCCCCCGACCGGGCGCTCGCCGAGCGCGCGCTCGAGCGTGCAGAGCTGGTGATCGTGAACGACCTCTTCCTGACCGAGACCGC
>VBOS01000430.1 GCA_005893185.1 Candidatus Eiseniibacteriota bacterium | reverse complement strand
ATCTGGAAGAAGCTGCCGGCGGTCGGTCGAAACGAGAGGTCCGCTCCCTCGAGGAAGAACGACGGGCCGCCCTGGACCTGGTTGCCCCACGCATTGCCGAGACTCACGCGCATCTGCACCGGGGCCTTGAACTGGTAGCTCAGGCTCGTGACTTGCAGGCCCTGTGCTCCCCCGCCCCAACCGGAGCCGACCGTCACCATCGTGGACACGTGGAGATGCGAGGGATCGAAGGCGGACATCGGCTGGGCCAGCGCGCTGATCGGAACTCGGGGCGTGTAGCCCAGCGACGGCCCGGGCTCGAGGGAGCTCGCGGACGCGCAGCACACGGACAATGCCACGGCGCACGCAACGCCGACAAGAACGCGTGACATGATGTTCCGCATCGCAGGGATCACGTTAGGGAGCTTTCGGGCGGCTGTCAATCTGGATCTGCGGCAAGGCTCTGGGAAGATGTTGCGGCGTTGAAAATTCCGTCATGGGTCCGGGACGATCAGCGGGCCACCTTGAGCACGATGCGCAGGACGATCTCGTGCGCGCCGTCCTGGCCGAGCTGGATCGGGACGATCAGCTCTTCGGATTCGACCGGCCCCGCAAGCCCAGGGGGCGTGGGGCTCGTCGCGAAAGCCGGCCCCCCGGGCCGCACCACTACGGGCTCTCCCGGAGCAGGCGGATGGCCGGGCGGGTTCGGACGCGCCGCGGCCTCGGGGCGGGCGGCGGGCGGGCTGGCGGCTTCCGTCCTGTATCCGGATGGCGCGCCAGATGGCGGCGCCGGACGGGGTGCGGGGGCCGAGCGCTGCGCAGCCGTGGCGGAAGCTGCGCCTGCGGCCGCCTGCGTCCCGCGCGGGGCCGCCGGCCTTTCAGCTGGCAGGTCGATCTCGCGGCCGTAGTCCACGCCGCGCGCTTGTGCAGGTGTCTCGTGCGTATCGCGGGCCGGCCCCGGGGGCGCGCCCCCCGTCCGACCCGTGCCCGGACCGCTTTCCGGGGCGTCCCCGCCCGCAGCACGGCTCGATGTGGCGCCCGACCCGCCGGCGGTGCGACGGAGGTCGCGGGTCACCTTTTCCATCAGCAGATGGGAGATCCCGCGGAAGGTCTCGAACACGCCCTTGCCGTCGGTGGCGACCGCCTCGAACGTCGGGATCTTGCCGCCGGGATTGACCTCCCGATTGAGCTCCTCGATCGTGTACACGTTCGGAAGATCGCGCTTGTTGTACTGGATCACCCACGGAATGCTGTCGAGGCTCAAACCCAGCTCGGCGAGGTTGGCGCGGAGATTGACGAGGCTCTCCTTGTTTTCCTCCATCTTGCCGACCTCGCTGTCGACCACGAACACGATCGCGTCCGCGCCCTTGAGCACCAGCTTGCGAGTTGCGTTGTAGAACACCTGCCCGGGGACGGTATAGAGCAGGAAGCGCGTCTTGAACCCCATGATCTCGCCGAGGTCGAGCGGCAGGAGATCGAAGAACAGGGTGCGGTCCGACTGCGTCTTCATGCTGACCATCTTGCCGCGGCTGGTCTCGGGGACCGCCTCGTAGATGGATTCGAGATTCGTCGTCTTTCCACTCAACCCGCAGCCGTAGTAGACGAGCTTGGCGTTGATCTCCCTGCCGGAATAGCTGACGACGACCACGATCGGTTCCTCCCTGAGCGACCCCACCCTGTCACAAGGCCGAACCCCACGGAGCCCCTTGCCGCCCTTACTCCACGGGAACCCTGAGAGTGGCGCGGACGGCTCGCCGGCATCGGCGTGAAGCGCGGTGCCCGAACCGTCCCCGCACACCGGATGGGGTCGCGACTCCCGCGTCCGGCCCTCCTCATACGAGGGGAGGCCGGGCGCGAGGGCAGCACGGCACGGCCCATCGCCGTGCGTCGCTGTCGGTGAATGCTAGCGGCGGTCGCGGGCCGCGCCTTGAATGAAAAAGCAATGGCCGCTTCGCGGCGGCCCGGCGGGGTCCTTTAAGGAGGCTAGGAGACCGGCGCAGTTCCTGGCTGGCGGTGCAGCCAGATGCCGGCGCGCTCCCGCACGTGGGCCTGCGGCTTGTCCGCCTGCGAGCCGTAGTGCTTGAGGAAGATCGGCTTGAGGCGCTCGCACTCGTCGGTGCGGAAGTAGCGGCAGGCGCGCGTGAACATCTCGTCGCGTCCCGAGTAGACGAAGGCCGAGACCTCGGTGACGCGCTCGTACTGGGTCTCGCTGTATGCGGCCTCGGGGGAATCCTCCATGTCCAGCCACAACGAGGCCCGCGGCTCGATGACCTCGAAGTCGTGCTTCGTGGTCATGAGGTATTCCCACAACCCGAAGATCTCGAGCGGGATGAAGCGCGGGCTGGTCGGTCCCGACGAGCCGCGGCGACGGATCTCGCAGCGCACTAGCTTCTGGCTGGCCATGTCCAAACCCTCCCGCGTGCTGTCGTGAGCCGGCGTCCGAGCGCGTGCTTCCGCGCGCCGGGGCTGAGCCCCAAAGCGGTTCGCCGGAGTCGAGGCCGAAACGAGACCGGCGGGCATCGTAGTCCGCCGGAGGGAGCGCGGTCAATGCAAAGGGCGCTCGAATCCTGCGCACGGGTCGGCTTGACAGCATTTCCGGCCAGGCCGTAGCTTCGCCGCGATTCTCGACCGGACAGCGCGGGCTCCCAGCGATCTCCAAAGGAGTGGGGAATCCATGTCTCGACTCGTTTTTGGCTGGCTCACATCGCTGATGGCGGCCACACCGCTGCGTCTGGGGTACTTCCTCGCCGACGCGCTGACCGAGGTCCACTTCCGCCTCTTCCCCGCTCGCCGCCACGCCGCGCTCGCCAACCTGGCTGTGATGCTGCCACGCGCCGATCGCGCCACCCGCCTGGGGCTGGTGAGGAGGATGATGCGCAGCTACAACCGCATGATGTTCGAGTTCTTCCGCCTCCCGCACATGACGCGCGCCGAGCTCTTCGGCGCGGTGGAGGTCGAGGGCCGCGAGCACCTCGAGCAGGCCGTTGCGCGCGGGCGCGGCGTCATCGCCACCGGCTGCCACGTGGGCAACTGGGAGCTGGGCGGCGTGATGGTCGCCCACTGGGGCTACGTGCTCCACGCCGTGGCCGGCGTCCAGTTCGGCCGCTGGCTCACGCCGGCGGTGCGCGAGGCCAAGACCGAGCTCGCGATCCACACGATCTCCCCCGAGGACGGGTTCCGCAGCATCCTGCGCGCCCTCGAGCACAACGAGATCGTGGCCCTCATGGTGGACGGCGATGTCTACCGCCATGGCGTCACCGTCGACTTCTTCGGCCGCGAGACCCGCTTCCCCGCGGGCCCGGGTGTTCTCGCCCAGCGCACCGGGGCGCTCATCGTCTGCGGGCTGTGCGAGCGCCTGGGGCCGGGGCGCTTCCGGTTCATCCTCGAGCCGGCGCTCGATCCCGCCCGTTTCGAGAGCGCGGCCGCGCTCAACGCAGCTGTGGCCGCCGCCACCGAGCGCCACATCCGCGCGCGCATCGACCAGTGGTGCATCTTCCAGCCGCTGTGGGAGACCGTTCCGGCCGCCGAGCACGAGCCGGCGGGTGCCGCCGAGAGAGCGCGGGCGTGAGAATCGGCATCGTCACGCAGTCCTACTACCCGCGCTACGGCGGGGTCACCGAGCACGTCCACCACACGGCGCTTGAGCTGCGCGAGCGCGGCCACGACGTCACGATCGTCACCAGCCGCTTCCGTCAGGGCGAGGCGGAGAACGCCCCCGGAGTGGTGCGGATCGGCTACAACATCATGATCCCGTTCAACGGTGCCTTCGTGGACCTCGCGGTCGGCATGCGGCTCAAGGCCCAGCTGCGCTCCCTCATGCGCGCGTACCACTTCGACGTGGTGCACGTTCACGCGCCGCTGGTTCCCACGCTCCCGCTGCTGGCGGTTCAGGCCGCCGAGTGCCCGATCGTGGGGACCTTCCACACCACGGGCGGCCGGAGCCGCCTGCTGGAATGGATGCGGGGCATGCTCCAGCCGATCGTCGGCCGGCTCAGCGCGCGGATCGCGGTGTCGGAGACGGCGCACGAGTACGCCGCCCGCTACTTCCCGGGCGAGTACCACGTGATCCCGAACGGCGTGGACGTCGAGCGCTTCCACCCGCGGGTCGCACCGATCGCGCGCTGGCGCGACCCGGATCACGACAACATCCTGTTCGTCGGGCGGCTCGATCCGCGCAAGGGCGTCCAGCTCCTGCTCGACTGCATGCCCGAGGTGGTGGAGCGCACGAACGGCCGCGCCCGGCTCCTGCTCGTGGGTGATTCCTACCTGCGTCTCAAGTACCAGTCCTCGGTCCCGGGCGCGATGCGACAGCATGTCCACTTCCTGGGCCATGTCCCGAGCCAAGAGCTGCCGCGTTGGTACGCCACAGGCGACGTCTTCGTGTCGCCCGCCACAGGCAACGAAAGCTTCGGCATCGTCCTGCTCGAGGCCATGGCGGCCGGGCGGACCGTGGTCGCGTCCGACATTCCCGGCTACCGCTCGGTCGTGACGCCTGACGTGAACGGCGTGATGTTCCGGCCAGGCGACCGCGAGGCGCTGGCGCGCACGCTGAGCCGGCTCGTCAACGATCCCGAGCGCCGCGTCGTGCTCGGGGCGCGCGGCCGCGCGCGCGCGCTGGAATTCGCGTGGCCGCGCGTGACGGACCGCCTCGAGGCGGTCTATCGGGACGTACGGGTGCGGCGCGCCACCGTTCACAGCGCCGCCTAGGCTCGGTAGGGGAACGCGCAGTGGCCGCGTTGCGCGATCGGCACATCGCTCCGAAGTGGCCTGATGGCCACATCTCCGCCCGTCGCTCGCCCGCGATGCCTTGCCCCCGCGCGTTCTCCTACCGAGCCTAGGAGCAAGCCCGATGGCGGCGGGGGTGTCCCGCGGGCTCCTCCGTCAGCGCAACTTCGCGGCGCTGTGGTGGGGGCAGCTCATCTCCATCCTCGGCGAGCGTCTCACCTACCTCGCCCTGGTCGGCCTGCTGGCCGAGCACACCCAGCACTTCCGCGACACCGGCTCATCTTGGCTGCTCTCGGCGCTCGCCAACGTGATGCTGGCGCCCGTGCTGCTGCTCGCGCCCTTCACCGGAGCCTGGGTGGACCGCTGGAACCTGCGGCGCGTGCTGATCGCGTCCGATGCCCTGCGCGCGGGCGTGGTCCTCTCGATCCCGATTCTCTACGCATGGACGCACGGCGTCGCCCCGGTCTTCGCGCAGGTGTTCGTGCTGTTCACCTGCAACGTGTTCTTCCTCCCCGCCAAGAGCGCCATCACGCCGGAGATCGTCCCACCCTCCCAGCTGCTCGCAGCCAACGCGCTGCTGTCGGTCGCGGGCATCGTATCCACAGCGGTCGGCGCGCTGCTCGGCGGCTGGGTGATCGACCACTGGGGCTGGGGCTTGGCGCTCGAGATCAACGCCGTCACCTACGTGGCATCGGTCGCTGCGCTCGCTCTCATCTCCTACCGCCCGACCGAGCACCCGCCAGCGGATGGGCCGGAAGGCTGGCGCGGCTACCTGCGCGAAGTTGGGGAAGGGTGGCGGGTGCTCAAGGGCAGCCCGCGCGTGGGCCTCGGGCTCACGGCGCTCGCAGCGGTGTGGATGGGGGGCGGGTTCCTTCACGTCGCGGGCAACCAGCACATCCAGCGCGCGGCCAGCGTCCCGGGAATGGAGCGCCTCGGCGTGCTGCTGTGCGCGCTCGGGCTCGGTGCCGGGCTCAGCACCTGGTGGATCAACACGCGCGGGCGCGCCGCGCCCCGGCCCGCCGTGCTGGGCATCGGGCTCGTGCTGGCGGCGGGCGCGCTCGCAGCTTTCGCCGCCTCGACGCGCTTCGCGGTGTTCGTGGCATCTTCGTTCCTGGTGGGCGCGTTCGTCGCCCCGGCATTCGTGCTCTCGGAGACGCTGCTCCAGGAGGGCGCAGAGCCGCGTCAGCGGGGCCGCGTCTTCAGCGCGCGCGACTTTCTGATGCGGCTGCTGTTCCTGCTGACCGCGACGGTCGCAGCTTGGCTCACGCGCGGCTTCGGGACGCGAGTCGCGCTGCTCGCGAGCGCCTGCATCGTCGCGGTCGCGGGCGCGCTGGCGATGGCGTGGGGAATGCTCGACCCGGCGCTGATGCGCGAAAAGGGGCGAGCCTAGCTGCGCGCGCGCGGGGGGCCGAGGTCGATCCCCCACCGCTCCCGCAGAGCCTCGCGGAACGGGGCGGGATTCTCCGTCCCGCCGCTCTCCTTCCGATATTCCTCGAAGGCAGCGACCACGTCCGGCCCGAACTCCGAGAGCAGGCGGCCGCGGGCCCTGGCGTCCGCCATGGCGACCCCCTTGCGGGCGGCGAGCGCGTCGAGCACGCGGCGCGCGATGGTCTGGGCGTCGGAGGCCGGCTCGGCGCGATCGGCCGGCGCCCCGGGGGCGCCGCGGGCCGCGCTCTCGCCGGTCTCGGGGGCGCCGGGCTCTCCGGCGGAGCGAGCCACGCTGGCCCCGGTGTCCGGCGCGCGGGAAGCAGCTGTGGGGATCCCGCTCTCGCCTGTGTCGGGCGCGCGCGAGGGGGCGGCAACTTCCGCGGCCGCCGCTCCGCCGCGCAAGCGCGCAGATGTCACGACGACTTCCGCCGCGCCCTTGATGCGGGCACCTGAGCCTGAGACGGCGACGATCTCGCCGTCCGCTCCCAATGTGAACTCCCCCGAGCAGTGCGGGCACCGCACAGCCGCGCCGCCCGCGCCGAGCAGGCGCTTCGGCAGCTCGTAGACCGCCGAGCAATGCGGGCAGGCCAGGATCATCGTCATCATCCTCGCGGATCCACCCGGTCGCGGGCGGTCGGCGCTCGTCCGGGCCCCCATCCTCTCACCCGGCGAGGGCGAGCTCGAGCGGCTCGCGATACTGGCCGATCAGCGCCGCCTTGAGGGCGGCGTGAGCACCTTGCTGCAACCATGGGTCCGCCTCCACCAGGGCGCGGGCCGCGGCACGCGCCTCCTCCAACAACGCCTCGTCACGCGCCAGATCCGCGAGCTTGAGCCGTGGGAGCCCGCTCTGGCGGGTCCCCCACAGCTCGCCCGGGCCTCGCAGCTCGAGGTCGGCCTCTGCGATCGCGAAGCCGTCCTCGGTCCGGCTCAGCACATCGAGCCGCTCGCGGGCGCGCGTCGTCGCGGTCGGGCCCGGGATCAGCACGCACACCGAGCGCGCGGCACCCCGCCCCACGCGACCCCTTAGCTGGTGGAGCTGCGTGAGGCCGAAGCGCTCAGCGTTCTCGACCACCATCAGGGTCGCGTTCGGCACGTCGACTCCCACCTCGACCACGGTGGTGGTCACAAGCACCTGGATCCGGCCGGCCGCGAAGCCTTCCATCACCGCCTGCTTGTCTTCGGCCTTGAGGCGGCCGTGCAACAGGGCGACTTTGTGGGGCGAGAGCCGGGGGTGCGAGGCCAGCCGCTCGAACTCGGCCTCGGCGGCGCGCGCCTCCAGCCGCCCGCCCTCCTCGATGAGCGGCAGGACCACGAACGCCTGGCGCCCGGCCGCCAGCTCGCGGGCCATGAAGTCGATCACATGCGGGAACTTCTCCTCCCCGGCCACGCGCGTCACCAGCCGGCCGCGCCCGGGAGGGCGCGCGCGCAGGCGGCTCACATCGAGGTCTCCGTACCAGGCGAGCGTCAGCGTCCTCGGGATGGGGGTGGCGGTGAGCACGAGCACGTCGGGGATCACGCTTTTCTGCGCGAGGGTTGCGCGCTGCCGGACGCCGAAGCGGTGCTGCTCGTCCACGATTGCGAGCGCCAGCCGCGGGAGCTTCACCTTCTCATCGAGCAGCGCGTGCGTGCCGAGCACGAGCGCGGCTTCCCCCGCATCGAGCCTCGCGAGCAGGGCGCGCCGCTCCTTCGCCGGCGTGGCAGCCGTCAGGACCGCGAGCGGGACCTCAGCGCCCGCGCACAGGCCCGTGAGGGTCGCGAAGTGCTGGCGCGCCAGGATCTCGGTGGGCGCCATGAACGCCACCTGGTGCCCGGCCTCGATCGCGTGGAGGGCTGCGAGCAGCGCCACGACCGTCTTGCCGCTGCCCACGTCACCGAGCAGCAGGCGGTGCATCGGGTGCGATGCGCGAAGATCGCTCACGATCTCCTCGAGCGCCCGCTCCTGGTCCGCTGTGAGCGTGAAGGGCAGCTTCGCGCGCACCGCCGCAGCGAGCGATCCGGGACCGGCGCTCGAAAGGCCGCGCCCCTCCTGCTGGAGCGCCCGGCGGCGCAGCTCCATCACGCTCTGGAGCAGGAACAGCTCCTCGAACGCCAGGCGCCGGCGCGCGTCCGCGAGGTGCGCGTCGTCATCGGGCAGGTGGATCTGGGCCAGCGACTCGCCGAGGCCAAGAAGCCCGTGCGCGCGCCGCACTTCTTCCGGCACCGGATCCGGGATCCGCGTGGCCGCGGCTTCGAGCGCGTGGCGCACCGCGCTTCGCATCCCGCGGGCGGTGATGCCGCGCGTCAGCGCGTGGACCGGCACCAGCCGACCGACGTGGAGCCGCTCCTCGACCTCGCCCTCCACGACCTCGAACATCGGATTCAGCATGCGGCCCTCGAGCGCGTCGAGCTCGCCGCTCACCACCACGCGCGCGCCATGCCGGAACGTGCGCGCCAGGAACGGCTGGCCGAAGAAATAGCAAGGGATCGTTCCGCTGGCGTCCTCGATCGTGGCCACGAAATCGGTGCGGCCCACGCGCGTCCGCAGCGCAGCTGCGTGCTTCACGCGCCCCTCCACCGTCACCAGCTCGCCGGGCCTCAAGTCCGCGATCCGCACGAAGCGGCGCGCGTCCAGGTAGGCGCGCGGGTAGTGGCGCAGCAGATCCTCGAGCGTGACGAGCCCGAGGCGCTCGAACAGGGCGGCGCGGGTCGGACCCACGCCGCGCAGGAACTGGATGCGGGAAGCGGCCTCGAGCCGCGGCTCCTTCACGGCCGGCATCGTGGCCCCTCCACCCTCGCCCCCGCTTTACAGCCGTGCGCGCGCTTGATAATGTGCTCCGTCCTTTCGACGCACGCCTTCCTCCCGGCCGCAACGCAGGGTAGGGGGCGCCTTCCCGAGGAGGCTCACGTGGCTCAACGTTGTCATGCTTGCGGCAAGGGCACGATGTCCGGCCACGCCGTGAGCCACGCGCACAACCTGACCAAGCGCGTGTGGAACCCGAACCTGCAGCGCGTACGCGCGCTCGTGGGCGGACGAGTCAAGAATATAGACGTTTGCACCCGGTGCCTGCGCGGCGGCAAGGTCCAGAAGGCCGCGCGCGGTCAACGCAAGCCCGCCGCTGCCTGAGGGCCGGGAGTCGGTCCGGCTAGGGGGCGGGGCCACGGGTCTCTCTCCGCGGCCGCTCGAAGCGCGTGATCCGCTCTTCGAGGGGGGCTAGGCGGCGCCCTCTCCCTTCGCCGCGATCAGCTCGCGCCACTCGAGCTGCTGGCGCGGGAGCGCTCCCAACGGATCGAGCTCGAGCGCGTGGGCGAACTGCTCGTCCGCCTCGTCGCTCCTGCCCTGCGCGAGCAGCGCCCAGCCCAGGTCGGCCCGCGCGGCGGCATAGCTCGGATTGAGCAGCACCGCCGCCCGCAGCGCCGCCTCGGCCTCCGCCGTCTGGCCGCGCAGGAGCCGCGCGCGGCCGAGCAGCCCGTGGACGTCGGCCCACTGCGGCTTCCGCCGCGCGAGCGGCTCGAGCACGGCCTCGGCGGCACGCGCTCCACCCAACGCCAGCTCCGCCTTCGCGAGCGCCAGCGCCGCTGCGTCGTAGTCGGGCTTGAGCGCGAGCGCAGCGCGGAAGCCATCGCGCGCGCGCTCGAGGTCGCCGCGCTCCGCCCGCATGCGCGCCAGCGCGAAGTGCAGATCGGGATAGTCGGGCTGCAGCGCGAGCGCGCGTCGCAGCTCCGCCTCGGCCGCATCGCACCCGGCCAGCTCAGCTAAGATGGGTGCCGCCCCCAGCGTCGCGCGCGTCAGCTCGCGATCCCGGGACATGCCGCGGCGCAGCGCGCGCAGGGCCTCCTCCCCGCGGCCGAGCGCGTGGTAGACGAGCCCCAGCAGTCGTTGCGCGCGCCCGAACTCGCGGTTGAGCTGAACCGCGGCCTCCAGGGAAGCTGCCGCGCCCTCGAAATCCCCGGACCGGAAGCGAGCGAGCCCGAGCCAGAAGCGGAGGTCGGGGAAGCGCGGCTCCTGCTCGACCGCCTCCTCGAGATCCGCCACCGCCCGACGCGCCTCGCCGCATTCCAGTCGAGCGCGGGCGGCGAGCAGCCGTGCTTCGACGTAGCGCGGGTTGAGGCGCAAAGCTTGATCGAGCTCGCGCAGGGCGGCGGGCGCCTGGCCCAGCTCGAGCAGCGCAACTGCGAGCCGGAAGCGCCGGTCGGCGAAGCCGGGCTCCGCCTCCGCCGCGCGGCGCATGCCCTCAAGAGCCGCTGACACCGCGCCCGTGCCGAGGCGCGGCGCGGCGGGCCGTGCCGGCAATGCAGCGCGCTCGACGGGCGCGATGCGCAGCCAATCGGACGGCCCCCACTGCGCGGCGCGTGCGGGAGCCAGGCCGTCCGGGCTCGACCAGCCGAGCGCGAGCGCCGCCTGCAGCGCCCGCTCAGCTCCGTGCGCGTCGCCGAGCCGCCTCCGGCAGACGGCGGCCAGCAGGTGCGCTTCGACGGTGCGAGGCTGGTCGCGCAGCGCCTGCTCCAGGTCTTCCAGCGCTTCGCGCACCCTTCCTTCGCGTTCCCGGATCCGTGCCCGGTAGTAGAGCAGGTCCGGAAACGAGGCGGTCGATTCGAGGGCCCGTGTCATTTCCTGCTCGGCGCGCGAGTACTGCCCGGCGTGGAAGCACGCGAGGCCCAGATGGGCGCGCGACTCCGCCGCGTAGCAGCGGGCGAGCGTGTGGTCGGGATGGTCCGGATTCCGCAGATCCTCGAGCGCGCGCTCGAAGCATTCAGCAGCGGGCTCGAACTCGCCGCGGTTGAAGTGCGCGATCCCCCTGCGGTAGTGGCGGTTCCGTCCCCAGGGCAGCAGCGCCGAG
>VBOS01000425.1 GCA_005893185.1 Candidatus Eiseniibacteriota bacterium | reverse complement strand
CCTCAAGGCCAAGGGCGTGCCCGCCCGGCTCGTCTACTTCCCGGACGAGAATCACTGGGTGCTGAAGCCCCGGAACTCGCTCCTCTGGTACCGCGAGGTCCACGACTGGCTGAAGCGCTGGTTCGGAGGCGGGGCCTGAGACCTGGTCCGGGGAGAAGCGCGAGGGCTACTTCGGTAGCTCTTATCGATTGCGTAAGCTCTTGGGTCCAAGGCTCCGTTTGAAAACGGCCGGGGGTAAGGCGTCGCGGTCGAGCGACGAGCGGAAATGTGACCTTCAGGCCACTTTGGAGCGAGGAGCCGACTGCGCAACGCAGCGATCGGGCGTTTTCAAGCGGAGCCTCGGCCCCTGCAGCGGGACCGGCGGCATGCCGATGGAGTCCCTATGCGCCTGAGAGTCGTCTACATCATCCCCGTGTTGGCGCTGGCCGCGGGCGTCTCGCTCGCCCTGGGAGGCGGCGTCCTTTCCGAGCACGGTCCGATCCCCTCGGTCACAGGCGCGCCCGCGATCCGCTCGAAGGCGGCCGAGCTCAACTGCACGCTATGCCACCTCAACTTCGATTGGAACAACCTCAACACGCCCGGAGGATCGGTCGAGATCCTGGGCCTCCCTCGGGCCTACGCGCCCGGGCAGACGTATCGGATCCACGTGCGCATCTCGACCGACTCGACCAAGGTCTTCCTCGATCGCGACTGGGGCTTCGAGCTCACAGCGGTCCGCGCCTCGGACGGCGAGGGCTGCGGCACGTTCGTGCTCGACGATCCCGACACGCTCCAGATCGTCTCCGGCGCGAGCGGCGACCGCTCCGATCTGGCCTCGCGCTGGTACGTCCAGCACACAGCGAACGGGGTCCGCAATGGCATCTCGAGCCCGGTCGAGTGGACGTTCTCGTGGCAGGCGCCCGCGACGCCCCAGGACTCCGCCCTCTTCTATTGTGCCGGCAACGCAGCCAACGGGAACCTGGACTCGGGTGGCGACTTCGTCTTCACGGCGGCCGAGACCGTTCTCGACAGCGTCACAACGCCGGTGCGGCCCATGAGCTGGGGGGCCGTGAAGCGGCGGTTCCGGGACTGAGCGGGCCGCTGCCCGCTCAGCGCTTCACGCCCACCCACAGTCCGTCGCCGAGGGGGACGATCACGCTCTCCAGCTCGCGCACCTTCGCCATGTGATCGTTGAACGCGCGCACAGCTGGGACCTCGCGGTCGGTGGCCTTCGGGTCGAGGAGCTGGCCGAAGGCGAACGCGTTGTCCACCATGATGAGGCCGCCCTTGCGCACGATGCGCAGGCACTCGGTGAGGTAGCGCGGGTAGCTCGCCTTGTCGGCGTCGAGGAACGCTGCGTCGGCCGAGTCCGCGGCCAGCTTTGGCAGCACGTCCATCCCCGCGCCGCGCAGCACGTGCACGCGCCCCGCGACGTCCGAGCGCGCGATCCAGCGCTCGGCGAATTCCGCGTGCTTCGGGTCCAGCTCGATCGTGCGCACGTGTCCATCGGCGGGCAGCGCCCGCGCCATGGAGATCGCGGAGTAGCCCGCCAGCGTCCCGACCTCGACCACTTCGCGGGCGCGCGCGGCCTTGAGCAGGATGCGCATGAAGCTCGCCTGCTCGGGCGCGATCCAGATCGAGGGGATGCCGGCCGCGGCCGCGGCCTTCTTCAAGTCCCGGAGGAACTCGTCCTCGGGAGTTGTGCGCTCCGCGATATAGCGAAAGTGCTCGTTGCCGACTTCGGTCGAGACATCGGACATGACGATCTCCTCAAGGGTTCAGGCGGCGGTCGCGCATCAGCACAGCCGCGATGTGCGCACCCGCGAACGTGAGCACCAGCATACTCCCGATGTTGTGGACCGCCGAGAGGGAGGGAGGGTAGCCGGCGGCGGTTGCGTGTCCGACGACCCGGTCGCGCCACCACACGAAGCCCAGGGCGAGACCGGTGAGATTGGCGAGCGCCATGGAGAACGCCGCGAGGACGCCGACCACGAAGTGAAGCCCGCGCTGCGGCCGCACGCGCAGCCAGTGGCGCCACTGGTAGACGACGTAGACGATCGTGAGCGCCACGCCCGCCGCCACGTGCAGCGCCTCGCCCGGCGTGCTGCCGGCGGCCAGGCGCGCGACGAAGATGACGAACCCGCCGGCTGCCTCGAGCGCGAGCAGTCCCCAGAGCGTGAGCAGGAGAGGCGCGCGCAGGCGGCGCGCCCGCAGCTCGGCGATCGAAACGACAGTGCCGGCGTGGGGAGCGGCCAAGGTCAGCACATGTAGCGCAGGACGAACATCACTTCGCCCGAGCCCACGCTGATCGCCCACGCCACCGCGAAGGTCCAGGTGAGGGCGGGCCGCTCGCGGAAGAAGTAGCGGCCCGCACGCTGCTCCTGCCACGCGATCACGCCGAGCACGACGAAGACCAGATAGGCCATGAGCGAGAGCAGACCGTGGGCCGCGAATGCGATCTTCATCCCGGTGCCGAGCGCCTCCGTCCCGGCCGCTGCGCGCGCCGTCCGCGTCGCCATGTAGAACACGTTCACGCACGCCTCGAACACCGCGACCGCCAGGAACAATCCGAGCGGGAAGGGGCGCCGACGCCAGTTGCGGGCGATGACGTAGACCACGCCGGCGGTGACGAACAGCTCGCTCACAGCCGAGAAGATGCTGAAGGGTGGGATGTGCATGGCGACCCCGCGACACTATCCGGGATCCCACGAGCCGGCAATTCGCGACGGGGAAGAAGCGACTACGCTGCGCCCCGGGTCGTGCGCGTGCGGTCCAGCACCTCCCGCATCTTGAGCGCGAGGTCCTGGATGCGGTAGGGCTTGCCGACGAAGGCCGATGCGCCGGCGGCGACCCACGACGACTGGCTCTCGACCGACGAATAGCCGCTCGAGATGATCACAGGCAGATCCGGGCGCATGTGGCGCACGGCTTCGAGCACCTTCTCGCCCGGGAGCCCGGGCATCGCGAGGTCGAGCAGGACGAGGTCCACAGCTCGCGCGTCGCCGCGCAGCAGCTCGAGCGCACGGTCGCCGCTCTCCGCCAGCACCACGTCGTAGCCGCGCTGCTGGAGCCCGGACTTGGCGAGGTGCCGCAGCCCGGCGTCGTCGTCGACCACCAGGATCGTCTCGTGCCCGTGCGCGGTCGCGGCCTCGGGGACGAGCAAGGGGGTCCGCTCCACGCCTGTGACCGGGAACATCACGACGAAGCGGGTCCTGTCGGGCTCGTGCTTGGTCTCGACGTATCCGCCGTGGGCGCGCACGATGTCCTCGACCGCCGAGAGCCCGAGCCCTGCGGCCTCCGGCGAGCCGACGCGTGCGGGCGCATGACCGCCCTCGCGCTCCCGGACGCCCTGTACCTCGACGCACACGGTGCGCCGGACGTCCGCCGCCGCAACTCCCTGCGGCGGTCCGTCCTGGGTGCGGGTCACGATGCGCAGCACGCCGCTGCGGCCCAGCCGTTCCTTCGCCTCGAGCGCCAGGTTCACGATCATCTGCTGGAACAGCAGCTCGTCGCCGAGCAGCGCGGGGAGCGCCGGATCGAGCGCCAGCTCGATCGAGATCGCCGGGTCGAGGCCGCTGCGCAAGAGCGAGTACGAATCCTCGATCACGCGGTTGAGCGTGACGGGCACGCGCTCGAAGCGGGACTCGCGGCTGAACGCCAGCAGGGCGCCCGCGAGCTTCGACGCCTGGCTCGTGGCCCCCAGGATGTGGTCGAGCGGCTCGCGCCGCGGATCGTTCTCGGGCGTGGCCTCGAGGAGCAGCGCGGCGAAGCCCAGCACAGCTCCCATCAGGTTGTTGAAGTCGTGGCCGACGCCGCCTGCGAGCCGGCCCATGCTCTCCATCTTCTGGGCGTGGGTGAGCCGCCGCTGGAGCATCCAGGCCGGGGTCGCGTCCTCGAGGATCAAGAGCCGGCCCGAGACCGCACCGTGCGCGTCGCGCAGCGGAGCGGTGTAGCGGTGGAGCACGCGGTGCGGCTGGTCGAGCTCGATGATGCCGTCGCTCACGTCCTCCGATGTCAGGTGGCGGCTCAAGTCGCCGGGCTTCTCCTCGCGCACGAGCAGCCGGCGCAATTCGCGCGGCGCGCGATCGATGGGCGTGCCGGGCGCGATCGGCGCGTCGAGCCCCACGAACTGGGCGAAGCGACGGTTGCACACCGCGACCTCGGGGCCGTGCGGTCCTTCGCCCACCACCAGGACGCCGGAGGCCACGGCTTCGAGGACGTTCCGGAGCTGCATCTCGGCTCCGCGCAGCTGCGACTCGAGGCGCCGCGCCTGGCTGCGATCCTCGATCGCGCCCTCGCAGCGCTCCATCCATCCGTTCGCGTCCACGACCGGCACGACGCGGTCGACCAGCGACGGCAGGTCGTGGCGATCCTTGTGGATCCCGGTGAAGTGAATCTCGAACGGGCGTGCGCTGGCGAGACCGCGACGGAATTCGCCGCGCACGCGCTCGCGGTCCGCTGGGTGCACCAGCTCCTCCCACAGCTCGGGCCGCCGGCGGAAGTCGGCGGGCTGGTGGCCGAACATGCGCTCCACCGAGCCGCTCACATCGAGCAGGCGCTCCTCGGGGAGCGCCATGCTCCACGTCGTCTCGGGTCGGGCTTCGACCACCGCCTTGTGCGTGGCCTCGGAGGATTCGAGCGCGCGCCGGGCCTTGAGCAGGGCGGTCGTGTCCTCGATGTGGACGAGCGTGGCCCCGCCCGCCAGCGGCAGGACCTCGATGCGGCACTGGATCGGCCGTCCCTCGGCGTCCGGGATCGAGACTTCGGTGCGCACCGCCTGGGCGCTCGCGATCTGGCGCTCGGGCAGGCTCGCAGCTGCGAGCAGCCGCGCCAGCATCTTGATCTCGAGGGCCGGGGCGTTCATCGCGACCTCGACCGTCGTCGCGAGGTAGCGGCAGGCGGCTGCGTTGATCGCCGACACGCGCAGGCTCGAGTCCAGCACCAGGAGCGGGTCGGCCGTGCCCGCGAAGAACTGGCGCAGGTCGGTCTCGAGGTCGCGGGTCTTCTCCGCGCCGCCCGCGCCGCCCGCGCGCTCGGCGAAGTGGCGGGCGGGCAGCATCGCGAGCGGCGGAAGCACGCATCCCGTACGCACGAACTCCGAGCACCAACGAAACGACATGGGCCCCTCCGGATCCGGCAGCGCTTGCGCGCGGGCGTCCGCCGCCGCGGATATAAGGGGTCCGCGAGCCGCGGCCTTTCGGTCGCACCGGTTATCGGTCGGAGAACGCCCGCGCTGAACCCGGCGGCTCATGAGCCCCTCGCCGCACGATTCGGGATGGCCCGCCCGTCGCTGCATCCAGGCGCCTGCGTCCGAGCGCTTGCGATCGCGGGGCCGAATCCGCAATCTCCGCTGCACGATGACGACCCGGATTCGCGCCTTAGGGCTGCTCTCGGGCGGGCTGGACAGCGCGCTCGCAGCCAGGCTCCTGCTGGAGCAGGGGATCGACGTGATCGGTCTCCATCTCGAGTCCCCGACCGCCTGCCGCAGCGACGTGCGGGCGCTGGCGGGTGAGCTCGGGATTCCGCTCGTGGTGCGCGAGAAGGGCGAAGCGTACATGCGGCTGCTCCGCCACCCGCGCTGGGGCTACGGCCGGAACATGAATCCCTGCA
>VBOS01000426.1 GCA_005893185.1 Candidatus Eiseniibacteriota bacterium | reverse complement strand
TCCGAGGTCCGCCTCGAAGATCTCCATGGCTTCTGCGAGCACCAGCTCGGCGCTCCTCCGAGCGTCCAGCGTGGACTTGAGCCCGCGCGACAGGCGGTAGATGAGGTCCAGCTCCTCGTAGCATTCCAGAAGATTCGCCGTCAGGCTCTCGATGCGCCGTTCGGCGTCGGCATCCGTCGTGCGTTCCATGGATCGCTCCCGGGATCTTCTGCCGCTTCCCCGAGCTTCAGGCTGCTTCCCCTCTGACGCGTTCGGGGCCCAAAGCGTTGCGCGCGAGCGGCGCGCCCGGGCGCCGAACCGCCGCGTCCGTCATGTCCGGCCCGGATCCCCCAGGAGCTGGAGGATCCGAGCCCGCAGCTTGCGCGGACTGAAAGGCTTGGTCATGAACTCGTCCGCCCCCATCTCCATGGCCCGTCGCTCGTCCTCCTCCTGTCCCCGCGCGGTCAGGATCACGACATGCGTGCCCTGCGTAGCTGGGTCGGACTTGAGGCGCCGGCAGACCTCGTCGCCGGCCAGGCCGGGCATCATGATGTCGAGAAAGACGAGGTCGGGCTTCTCGCGGCGGGCCGCGGCCAGCGCCTCCTCTCCGTCCTCGGCGGTCACAACTTCGAAGCCCGCCTTGCGCACGACGTACGAAACGGACTCGACGATGTAGGGCTCGTCGTCGCAGATCAGGACACGTTTGGACATCGGCCTCACACTCTCCAAGGTTCGCGTACGGACGCCGGCGGTTCCGCGAAGCTGGCGATCCCCGCATCCGGCCGCGTGGCGCGCGGCAGCGTGATGTGAAATGTGGATCCGCTTCCGGGCTCGCTCTCGGCCCAGATGCGCCCTCCGTGGACCTCTGCGATCTCGCGGCTGATCGCCAGCCCCAGGCCCGTTCCCCCCTTGCGGCGCCGGCCCTGGGCCGTAACCTGGTGGAACCGGTCGAAGATTCGCTCGAGATCGTCCGGCGCGATCCCGTGGCCGCGATCGCGCACGAACACCCGCACCATCGCCGGGCCGCCGTTCTTCGCGGCCGCCTCCTCGCGGCAGCCGATCACGATGCACTGGCCCTCGGGGCTGGCCTGAACGGCGTTGTCGAGCACGTTCGTGAAGACTTCCTGCAGTCGGTCCGCATCGCCGTGGACCACAACGTCGCCCGGGAGCATGTCGCGCTCGACCCGCAGGCGTTTCTCGCGCAGTGCCGGCAGCAACCCGTCGAGGGCAGCTTCGATCGTCCGGCAGAGCGGAACGTCGGCCATGCGCCACACCATCCGGCCCGATTCGATCCGCGACAGGTCGAGTACGTTCTTGATCAGGCGTCCCAGCCGGTCGCTTTCCGCGTCGATGATGCCGAGGAAACGCCGCAGCTCGTCCGGGACCGGCAGGCCCTCGAGCTCGTCATGCAGGATCTCGGCAAAGGCCTTGATCGATGTGAGTGGCGTCTTGAACTCGTGGGACACGGTGGCGAGGAAGCGCGACTTGAGACGGTCCAGCTCCTTGAGCTGCTCGTTCGCGAGGTTCAGTGCCGCGTTCAGGCCCTCCAGCTCGCGCGTGCGCTCGCGAACGCGCCCCTCGAGCGAGCGGTTGAGCGCGTCCAGCTCGGCCGCGGCCTCCTCGCGCATCGCGATGTTGCGACGCACCGATTCCGACATCACGTTGAACGCCTCCGCCAGCGCCTGGATCTCGTCGTGCGTCTCGGCGCGGATCGCGGGCCCGCCGTAGTCTCCGCCTGCGATGCGGCGCGCGCCCGCCGTCAGCGTCACGATGGAGCGCGAGAGGCGCCCGGTGGCGAAGAGCAGGAGCACGGCCGCCGCGAGGATCGCTCCGCCCGCCACCAGGAGATTGAAGAGCGCCGCCTGTCGCGCTTCGATCGCGAACTCGCCGGGAACAGCTGTCGCCACGATCGCCCACGGAGCGCGCGAGCTTTCGAGAACGGCCGCGACCCGCCGGCCTTCTGCGCCGCCCGTGATCCACGCCCTCGCGACATCGTCCACTCGCCCGGGGGCAGCAGGGCTCGCGGCCCGGGAGAGATCCGGATCCACCTGGCTCAAGGCCCTCCCGATCCAATCCGGCCGCGTGTGGTAGAGCACCTTGCCCGATTCGCGGTCGAGGATCACGAGGTGACCCCTCTCGCCGAAGCGCCGGTTGGCCCAATCGTCCGGCCACAGGTACCGCGAGCGCACGCGGGCCAGCAGGTAGCCGAGCCGCCGAGCCGGATCTCCGCTCGCTTGCACCGGCAGCAGGATGCTCACAGTTGGAGCCCGATTTCCCTCCGGCGGATCGATGCGCAGGATGTGCTCGCCGGCCGCCAGGTCCCGCGCCGATTGAAACAGATTCCGCTCGATCTCCGGGAATTCCGGAACGAGCGGCGACGCAGCATGGTGTGGCGGGCTCGGGCCGCCCTCTCCCGACCCGGCCCCGGGCCCGGTCGTGAGCCGCCCCGGGTCGAATCTCGGGTGCGCCTCGCCCGGGACCACAGCTCCCGACGACCTTTCGTAGCGGACGAGCGGCGCTGCGCCCGGGTCCGCCAGGATCAGCTCCTCGTAGTACTCATCGTACTGCTCGAAGAGCTGGTCGAGATATCGGCCCAGCGTGTCGAGCGCTCCCGCGGCCACCCCTCCTCCGGGCCGCCGCCCACGGGCCAGGAAGAGCTGCACAGGCTCGTTCGCCACCAGCAGGCGATCCTCGATCCGGAGCGAGAGACGTTGGTCGAGCTCGGCGCGCACGGCTCGCGCGATGCCAGCTGCGCGGTTTCCGACCATCTCGTCAACGGCGCGCGTCGAGCTGCGGTAGAAGATGAAGCCGAGGACCGCGATCGGCAGCGTGGAGGCCCCCAGGAACACGAGCAGGAGCTTCGCCCTGATCGAGCGCGGTCGGATCTTCATGCGCCCTCCGGTCGGTGCGCGCCG
>VBOS01000059.1 GCA_005893185.1 Candidatus Eiseniibacteriota bacterium | reverse complement strand
CGCCTCGTGGATCGCTTCCCCCAGCGCCCCCAACTGCCTGTCGAAGAAGTGGGTTGCGCCCGGGATCTCGACCAGCTTCTTGGGCTCCTCCCAGCGCCCGAACTGCTCCCGCAGGGCGGCGGGTGGGCACACGACGTCGTCCGTCCCCTGCAGCACCAGCTTGGGAACGGCGAGCGACTCCAGCCCCACGAAGCTCGAGCTCAGGACCGGCGGGGCGATCAGGATCAGGCGTTCGATCCCGGGCTCGGCGGCTGCGAGCCGTCAGGAAGGCGAGCGCAGCGCGCGCGTCTTCCAGCTCGCCCTCTCCCCGATCGTGGCGTCCCGCGCTCTTTCCGGCGCCGCGGAAGTTGAAGCGCAGCACCGCCGCTCCGAGAGCGTGGAGCACGGCTGCCGCTCGATGCACGACCTTGTTGTGCATGGTGCCGCCGTAGAGCGGATGCGGGTGGCATACGAGCGCCGCGATCGAATGGTCGCGGGACTCGTGCTCCTGGAGCAGCGCCTCGAGCTTCCCAGCCGGCCCGGCGATCGAGAGCGAAACAAGCCGCGAGCCCGAGAGGCCCTTGCTCACCGTTTCGCGCCGAGCGGCTTGAACCGGGCATGCAGTCGCGCGCCGAGCTCGGGATCGAGCGTCGCGAAGTTGAGCCCGTGCCCGTCGCCCAGCGCGAGCATGCAGCCCGAGTCCATCATCCACTCCTCGAGCCCGAGCGGCGTGGCCTCGCTGAAATTGTGGCTCTCGGTGTTGAGCCGGCCCGGGAACGAGACGAACTCTTCCTTCCACTCCGCCGCGAGCAGCAGCTCGTCGTTGCCCGTGAAGAGCCCGACCGAGCCCAGCTGATCCAGCTCGCCTGGGGTGAGCAGGAGCACACCATGATATTCGACGACGCGGATGCCCTCCGCGCGCAGCCGGCGCTTCACGCTGGGCCACTCGGCCGGCCGTTCCTGGCCGTCGAGCAGCGGGATGGCGGCCAGCTCGAAGTCCGGCAGCAGCTCGAGACCCGCATCCACCACGGCGGCGACCGAGGCGTTCAGGCTGCCGTGAAGCAGACGCTCGGTCACGGCGCGGTCGGCCCTGCATGTGGGAGTGCCATCGCGCGGGCATTCTAGGCCCGCATTCGGCGCCAGCCAAGTATGCCCGCGGCGCGGGCCTGGAATCGGACGCGAGCGCGTCGCGTGAGTGTCATCGGGGGCGCACGAGGCCGATGCCGAGGCTTCCGCCTGCTACCCGCCGCGCTTCTTCGCCCCCGGCACGGTGAGCACGGGGACGCGCACCAGGTGCCGGAGGCCCGATGTGGTCGAGCCGTAGATCAGGTCCTGGAGCAGCCGGTGACCGTGGGATCCGGTGATGAGCAGGTCGGCCTCGGATTCCTCGACCAGCCGCGCCAGCTCGCGCTTCACCTCTCCGTGGCCGAGCCGGGTCTCGGTCGGGATGCCGGCCGAGGCCAGCTCCGTGGCGAGGGACTCGAGCGTCAACTGGTCCTCGCGGCTCTCCTGGTCCGAGGACTCGGGGCCGAGGTAGCGGCTCGCCGCATCTGGCGCACGTGGTCGAGCACAGCGCGGTCGGCGGGGCCGAGCTCGAGCGCCACCGCGATGCGCCGGTAGCTTGCGCCGGGTGACAGCGCGCGCAGGCGCGCGGGCGCGCGGCGCGGCGCGGAAGGCGCAAGCGGCGCTGCGGGCGCGCGCCAAGCCAACGCCGGAGCAATCCGCTTGAAGAGTGGCGCCAGCGTGATGTAGCCGAGCAGCAGCGCCATCCCCGCCACCACCGGCAGCACGAGGAGCCCGATCCAGATCGCGTTCGATCCCGCGGCCGCGAGCCAGCCCCCCATCTGCTGGGCCACCAAGTTGGCGTTGAGCCCCACGATGATCGCGGCGGTCAGCACGGCCAGCGCAATCACCCATGGCTTGTTCGCGAACTCGCCCATCAGTTTCCGGTCGCTCGTGAACAGGATCAGAGGCACGACCGCGAAGGAGAGCTGGAGGCTCAGGATCACCTGCGAGAGCACCAGCAGCTCGTCCACGGCGCGCTCGCCGCGGGCGACGATGAAGAACGCAGCGGGAACGATCGCGAGGCCGCGGCTGATGAGGCGCCTGAGCCACGGCCGGATGCGGATGCGCAGGAAGCCTTCCATCACGATCTGCCCGGCGAGCGTTCCGGTGATGGTGCTGGACTGGCCGGAGCACAGGAGCGCGACCGCGAACACCGTAGATGCGAGCCCGGTGCCGAGGAGCGGAGCGAGCAGCCGGTGCGCATCCTCGAGCCGCGCCACATCCTGGTGCCCGCTGGTGTGGAACACGGAGCCCGCGAGCACCAGGATCGCGGCGTTCACGAAGAACGCGCAGTTCAAGGCCACCGCCGAGTCCACCAGGTTGAGCCTGCACGCCTCGCGCTTGCCCGCGACCGAGATCTCGACCGCACGGCTCTGTACCAGCGCGCTGTGGAGGTAGAGGTTGTGGGGCATCACCGTGGCGCCGATGATCCCCATCGCGATGTAGAGCGATTCACCGTGAAGCCCGAGCACCGAGACGCCGCCGCCCGGGACGCGCGCGAACAGGCTCGGCGCGCCGTCCGCGCCGCGCGGCACGAAGCCGGAGAGAATCGCCACGATGTCCGGGCGGGCGAGCGCCATCTCGGTCGCGAAGCACAGGCCGATGGTGGCGACCAGCATGACGATCAGCGCCTCGAGCCGGCGCATGCCGAGCCGCGAGAGCGCGAGCAACAGCAGCACGTCGAGCGCCGTGATCATCACGCCGAAGAAGAGCGGGATGTGGAACAGGAGCTTGAGCCCGATCGCCGCCCCCAGCACCTCGGCGAGGTCGCACGCGTTGATCGCGACCTCGCACAGCAGCCACAGTGGGATCACGAGTGAGCGCGGGTAGAAATCCCGGCACGCCTGGGCGAGGTCCTTCCCGGTCACGACTCCGAGGCGCGCGGAGAGCGTCTGGAGCAGCACCGCCATGAGATTGCTCATCAGCAGCACCCACACGAGCTGGTAGCCGAAGCGCGCGCCCCCGGCGAGATCGGTGGCCCAGTTGCCGGGATCCATGTAGCCCACGCTCACCAGGTAGGCGGGCCCCGCGAACGCGAACATGCGCCGGATCCAAGAGCCCGCCGCCGGCACGCTCACCGTGCGGTGCACCTCGGAGAGCGAGCGGTCGGAGGTCTCCGGGCGCTGCAGGCCTAAGGCGGGCTCGTGGCCAGGACCGGGGGCGTGGCTCACGCCGCCCTCCCCTTCCGCCGCGGGATGCGGCGCAGCTTGCGGTCGCGCAGCTTGCCGTCGCGCCGCGCGCCATTGCGCCGCGCGCCCCGGCGGGCCTCGACCATCACGCCCTCGAGCCCCTCGCTTCCGGTCACGAGTCTCCGGCTCGAAACCTCGAGCTCGAACACGTCGTCGAGCGGACGGAGCTTGCGGATGCGCACGCGCGCGCCAGGCACCAGGCCGACCTCCTTCCAGTGCGCGAGGTGCGGCCGGTCCGCGTCGCGCAGCTCGCGAACCACGGCGGGCCTGCCCGTTCCGAGCCGCGAGAGTGGCAGCAGGGCGCGCTGCGGAACGTGGCCGTTGCGGTCGGGAATCGGATGGCCGTGCGGGTCCTCGTGCGGATGCACGACGAGCCGATCGATCGCGTCGAGCACGCGCGGGCTGATGTGATGCTCGAGCAAACGTCTCGAGGATGCGGTGGCGCCGAACCATTTCGAGGGCACGCCGGCGCCCGCGGGCGGTGAGACGCGCGCCTGCCCGCGGCGCGTGCACGACCAGCCGCGCGTCGGCGAGCTTCCCGAGCATGTTCGTCACGGAGGGCGCAGAGAGCGCGAGCTGCTCGGCCAATCTCGACGTTGCCACCGCTTCGCCGCCGGGCGCGAGCACGTAGAGCGCCTTGAGGTAGTCCTGTTCCGAACGGGTCAGTTCCGGCATCGATCGTGCTCCATGATTAGCCTTGAGAAGTTCTGTGCTTAGCCTATCCTACTGAATACGTTAGTCAAGGCTAATATACGGGCGCACCCCCGCGCGGACCGGACCCGCGGCCGGGACTCGCCCGCGACCGCTCTCAGGCGAGCCGGCCGCGGCGCATGATGGCGCTCGATCCCGGCGGCCGCCCGGCGGCGAATGGCCGTCGCCGCACCCGGCCGCCCGGGGTTTGCCGACCCCCTGAGCATCGGCTAACCTGCGTTTTCCCTTCACCGTACCGGAGAGCCCCGTGCCCACGATGACCATGGTTCAGGCCATTCAGGACGCCCTGCGCGTGGCGCTGCGCCAAGATCCTCGGGTCGTCCTGCTGGGCGAGGACGTGGGCAAGAACGGCGGTGTCTTCCGCGTCACGGAGGGGCTCCAGGCCGAGTTCGGAGCCGAGCGCGTGAGCGACACGCCGCTCGCCGAGAACGGGATCGTGGGCGGGGCGATCGGCATGGCGCTCTACGGGCTCCGCCCGGTCGCCGAGATCCAGTTCGTGGACTTCATCTACCCCGCCTTCGATCAGATCGTCTCCGAGATGGCGAAGATGCGCTGGCGCTCGGCCGGGCAGTACGCATGCCCGGTCGTCGTTCGGGCGCCTTATGGCGGCGGCATCAAGGGCGGCCTCTACCACTCGCAAAGCCCCGAGGCCTACTTCTGCCACACAGCCGGCCTCAAGGTGGTGATCCCCGCGACACCGCGCGACGCCAAGGGGCTGCTGCTCGAGTCGCTCGCGGGAGATGATCCGGTCGTCTTCCTCGAGCCCAAGCGCCTCTACCGCACGTTGAAGGAGGACGTCCCCGAGGGCGCGTATCGCGTGCCGCTCTCTTCGGCGCGCGTCGCGCGCGCCGGCGAGCAGTGCACCGTGCTCGCCTACGGGGCGATGGTGCCGGTCGCGCTCGATGCCGCAGAGCAGGCGGCCGGGCAGAGCTGGTCGGTCGAGGTGCTCGATCTTCGTACGCTGGTGCCGCTCGATCAGGACGCCGTGCTCGCGAGCGTCTCGAAGACCGGGCGCGTCGTGATCGTGCACGAGGCGCCGCGCACATGCGGCTACGGCGCGGAGCTGGCGGCGCTGGTCGCCGAGAAGGCGCTCACGTCGCTGCAGGCGCCGGTGCTGCGCGTGACGGGGTACGACACGCCTTTCCCCTACACGCTCGAGCACACCTACCTGCCCGACGCGCCGCGCGTCCTGCGCGCGATCGAGCACGTGATGAGCTATTGAGGCATGATGGAGCCGAATTCGAACGCAACGGGGTGTGCATGCCTTACGACGTGAAGCTGCCCGACATCGGCGAGGGGATCGCAGAAGGCGAGATCGTGCGCTGGCTGGTGAAGCCGGGCGAGACGGTGCGCGAAGACCAGCCGCTGGTCGAGGTGATGACCGACAAGGCGACCGTTGAGATTCCCTCTCCCCGCGGGGGCGTGATTGCCACGATCGCGGCGGCCGAAGGGCAGGTCGTGCCGGTGGGAAGCGTCATCGTCTCGATCGCACTCGCGGGCGAAACCGTGGCGGCTTCGAGCACAGAGGGTGCCCGCAGCCCGGGGCGGGGCGCAGCCGAAGTCGCATCGCCGCCGGGCGACGGGGACACGATGCGCTGGAACAACGAAGGCGGCGCGATTCCCTCGGTCGCCGCCGCCGCGCAGTCGGCGGCAGCTGCGATGCCGGGCGGGGCCGCGACCGCCGCGCGCGGCACACCCGGCACGGCGCAAACGCCGGGCCGCGTGCAGGCCGCGCCGGCGGTGCGCCAGCTCGCGAAGCAGCTCGGCGTGGCGCTCGAGTCGGTCGCGGGGAGCGGGCCGGGCGGCGCGATCACCGCCGACGACGTGAAGCGGGCGGGCGCGAGAGGCACGTCGACCGCCGTGGGCGCCACGGCGACCGCGGCCGCGGCGGCGGCGGGGACCCCCACAGCCGCCACCCGCGGCACTGCGCCGCCCGGCGTCGAGGCCGCCGAGGCCGGACGCGTCCCGCTACGGGGCCTGCGGCGCCGCATCGCGGAGCACATGCGCCACTCGCTCGACACAGCTGCCCACTTCACGTTCGTGGCCGAGTGCGACATGACGGCCGTGGTCGAGCACCGCCAGCGGCTGAGGGCGAAGACGGAGGCGGACGGGATCAAGCTCACGTACCTTCCGTACGTGGTGAAAGCCTTGATCGAGCCGCTCCGCCAGTTTCCACACCTGAACGCCAGCCTCGACGACGGCCGGGGCGAGATCGTGTTGTGGCGCGATCTGCACATCGCCGTCGCCACCGCGACCGCGGAGGGGCTCACAGTGCCCGTGGTCCATCACGCCGACCGCCTCACGCTGCTCGCGCTCGCGCGCGAGATCCAACGGCTCGCCGAAGCTGCGCGCACCCACAAGCTCAAGCTCGAGGAGCTGCAGGGCGGCACGTTCACGATCACGAGCACCGGCGCCCGCGGGGGCCTGCTCGCAACTCCCATCATTCACCACCCGCAGGTTGCGATCCTCGGAGTGCACGAGGTGAAGAAGAAGCCCGCGGTCGTGGGGGGCGCGATCGTGGCGCGCGACCTCGGGAACCTGTCGCTGGCGCTCGATCATCGGGTCGTGGACGGTGCTACCGGCGCCGATTTCCTCTACGCCGTGATCGACCGGCTGGAGCGCCCCGAGCGCTGGCTCACGGAGACGGAGGTCGGATGAGCGCCGCCACGTTCCAGGTCCTCGGTCCCGAGGGAACACTCACCGGGCCCGATCCCGCGATCCCGCGCGACGATCTGCGCCGCGCGTTCCGCCACATGCTCAAGATGCGCGTGCTCGACCAGCGCATGCTCTCCCTTCAGCGCCAGGGCCGCATCGGCTTCTACGGGACCGCGACCGGCGAAGAGGCCGCGGTCACCGGCTCTGCCTACGCCTTGCGCGACACCGACTGGGTCTTCCCGGCGCTGCGCCAGACCGGAGTTTCGCTGTGGCGCGGCACGACGATGAAGGAGATCGTCTGCCAGCTCATCGGCAACTCCGGCGACGTGCTGATCGGCCGCCAGATGCCGTGCCACTTCAGCGACCGCAAGGTGCGCTCGGTGGCGTGGTCATCTGTGATCGGCACCCAGCTCGTGCACGCGATGGGCGCCGCCTGGGCCGCCAAGATCCAGAAGCGCGACGACGTGATGATGGGCTACCTCGGTGACGGCGCCTCCTCCTCCGCCGACTTCCACGCGGCCGCGAACTTCGCCGGCGTGTTCAAGCTCCCCGTTGTGTTCTTCTGCCAGAACAACCAGTGGGCGATCTCGGTGCCGCTCTCGATGCAGACGGCCTCCGAGAGCATCGCGGTCAAGAGCGATGCCTATGGCTTCCCCGGCGTGCGCGTGGACGGAAACGATCTGCTGGCGGTGATCGCAGCTACGCGCGATGCGGTCGAGCGGGCGCGGAGCGGCGGCGGCCCGACACTGGTCGAAGCCGTCACGTTCCGCATGGGAGGACACTCGTCGAGCGACGATCCCACGCGCTACCGCGACGCGGCGCTCGTGGGCGACTGGGAGCGGCGCGACCCGCTCACGCGTCTGCGTGCGTGGCTCGGAGCTTCGCAAGCGCTCGCGCCGGGCGATGAGGAGCGATGGACGCAAGAGATCAACGACGAGATCGGCGCCGCGATCGCCGAGGCCGAGTCGTTCCCGCCGCCTCCGATCGAAAGCATGTTCGCGGACGTCTACAAGGAGATGCCGCGCCACCTGTCGGAGCAGATGCGCTACGCGGTCGCGATGGGCGAAGGCCAGAAATTCGAAGGCGCGTTCCCGCTGTAGGGGGCGGCGGGCCCGTGCCGCCGACGCCGGTTCACTTCGTCCCGACATCCGGCCAGACGGAGGCCCGGCCCAGGACGGCGCCGGGTGGCGCGGAAACTCACGCCGCTTCTGTGTCCGAGCGCTCGGGCTGCTTGTCCAGGACACGCGCCGGAGGTTGCACCGGCACCCCGTCGTCGTCGCCGGTCATCCACGACGTGGGAACAGCCGCCTGGCGCGGCTTCCAGATGAAGGTCCCGATCGCCAGCGCGATCGTGATCCCAGCGGGGACACCCAGCGCGGTCCACGAGCCGACGTCTCTCATGGCCGCTCCGACTCCCGCGCCCGCCAGGGCACCGAAGACTGCGCCGAGAGCGAGGCACATTCCTAGGGCTCGGCGGCCCCGAGAACCATGTTCCTGGGCTTGGATCATCCGAATGTCTCCTTGCTAAGGTGCTGAATCACGCCCGCAGACCGACCCGATTCGATCTTCCAGCCCGACGACGAGGATAGACGGGAGCGTGCTACGAACGTGTTTCCGGGCCTTTGCCACAGCGAAAAATCCGCTACTTGCGCGGCAGCTTGAGCACCTGGCCCGGGCGCACCTGATCCGTGACCATGTTGTTCTCCATCATGATGGCGGGCACCGAGGTTCCGTAGGCGCGCGCGATCTCAGCCATGGTCTGGCGGTTCTTGACCCGCACCTTCTCGGGACGCTGACCCCCGGATGACCTAGGTGCGGCCGGCCGCGGCGAGACGGAGTCGGGCTTCGCCGAGGCGGCGGGCGTCGTGCCGGCAGACGGGGGGTTCGGAGGCCCGGCGACCTGGGCGGACACGGGCGCCGCCGCGACCGTAGGATCACGCGACGGCGCCTGCGCGGCGGAGTTCGGCGGCGCGCTAGGAGACGGCGAAGCGCTGGCGGGTGTGCGCACGGCGGCGGTCGAGCCGGTCGCG
>VBOS01000424.1 GCA_005893185.1 Candidatus Eiseniibacteriota bacterium | reverse complement strand
GAGGTCGGCTGGCGGCTCACGAATCGTTCGGGCTAGACTGACGTAACCATGGTGGACGAGTCCGAAGTGCGACGGGCTGTGCGCGCGGCGGTGGACCGCGCGCTCGGGCCCGAGGGCGGAGCCCCGGCGGCCGCGCCCGGCGCCGCGCCGGCTGCCGCGCCCGGCGCTTCCCCCGCATCCGGCGCGGCATCGCGCAGCTTGGCGATCGGCTCGGACCACGGCGGCTTCGCCCTCAAGGAGATCCTGAAGCGCGCGATCGCGGAGGACCTGGGCTGGGTGGTGCACGACTGCGGCACGCACTCCACCGAAGCCGTGGACTATCCCGACTACGCGGCAGCTGTGGCCCGTGAGGTGGCGAGCGGCCGCTGCTCCCGGGGGATCGTGATCGACGCGGCCGGGATCGGCTCGTCCATGGCGGCGAACAAGATCCCGGGCGTGCGCTGCGCCCTGTGCCACGACGACGCAACGGCGGTGAACGCCCGCGAGCACAACGATGCCAACGTGCTGTCGCTCGGCGCCCGGATCGTGCACCGCGGGCTCGCGATCCGGCTGGTGCGGCTGTTCCTGACGACCCCGTTCGGGGGCGGGCGCCACGAGCGCCGCGTGCAGAAGATCATGGCCCTCGAGCGCGGCGCACCATGAGGCTGGCGCACCGCGTCATCCTCAGGCTTCCCAAGACCGATATCCACTGCCACCTCGACGGGTGCGTGCGTCCGCGCACGATGCTCGAGCTGGCCGAGGCGCAGGGCGTCAAGCTGCCGACGCGCAATCTCCGCCGGCTCACCCGCATCCTCGAGGCCGGCAAGCGCACGAGGAACCTCGGCGACTACCTCCGGATCTTCGACTACACGCTGAGCGTCCTGCAGGAGAAGGAGGCCCTCTACCGCGTCGCATTCGAGCTGGCCGAGGATTGCGCGGCCGAGAACGTGCGGCACCTCGAGGTGCGCTACTCGCCGATCCTCCACCGCAAGAAGAAGCTGGCCTTCGAGGACATCGTGGACCCTGTGATCGCGGGCTTGAACGACGCGGGCCAGAAGCACGGCGTGAGCACAGGCGTGATCATCTGCGGGATCCGCTCGCTCAATCCGAAGTACTCACTGGCGCTCGCCGAGCTGGCGGTGGCCTACAAGGGGAAGGGGGTGCTGGCCTTCGATCTGGCCGGGCAGGAGAAGGACTATCCGGCGAAGGCCCACCGCGCAGCTTTCCAGCTCATCCTCAAGAACAACATCAACTCGACCGTGCACGCCGGCGAGGCCTTCGGAGCCGCCAGCATCGGGCAAGCGCTCCACTACTGCGGGGCGCACCGCATCGGCCACGGCACGCGCCTGCGCGAGGACGCGGATCTCATGCGGTACGTCAACGACCACCGCATTCCGCTCGAGGTGTGCCTGTCGTCGTACGTGCAGACCCGGACCGTGTCGGACGTCCGCGAGCACCCGTTCCACTTCTACTTCCGGCAGGGCCTGCGCGTGACGCTCAACACCGACAGCCGGCTGATCTCGGCGACCTCGGTCACAGACGAGATCGAGCTCGCGGCGCGGGCGTTCCGGCTGAGCCCGTACGAGGTCAAGAAGATCATCATCAACGGCTTCAAGAGTGCCTTCATCCCCTACGCGGACAAGGCGCGCATGCTGCGCCTCGTCACGCTCGAGGTGGACCGCATCTTCATGGAGGAGTTTCCGAGCGAATACGACCGCGGGGCGACCGGGCTCTAGGCCCGGAAAACGGCCCCGAGCGCTTGAGGAATCGCTTGACCCTGTGCGGGCGACTGCGTAATTTTGTAGATCCCAGTTGACTTGGCGACGGCCGTCACTCGCAGGATGGAATCCCTGGTCTCCTCCCAGCCACGACCGGTTCGAGATTCGATGCCCTATCCCCTCCGGAGTCCCCTCCTCGGGGCGCTACTGCTTGCTCTGCTTGCGGTTCCAGCCGCCGCCCAGGAGCGCGGGAGCATCTCGGGTCGGGTGCGCGACAAGAAGACCCGGCACGCCATCCCGTTCGCGACCGTGACCGTGGTGGGCGCCCAGCGCGGAGCCCTCACCGACTCCGAGGGCCAGTTCGTGGTCTCGGGGGTGGCGCCCGGGACCTACGAGGTCCGGGTGCAGTTCCTGGGGTACACGCCGGCGGCGACGCCGGGCGTGGTCGTGGCCCCCGGGCGTCCCACGGTGCACGACTTCAGCCTCGAAGAGGTCGTGGTCAAGCAAGAGAAGGTGATCGAGGTCACGGCCGAGCGGGCGCTGGTGGAGGTGAAGCAAGGCACGACGGTCCGCAGCGTGAGCGCCGCCGAGATCCGGAACCTCCCGGTTCTGACGGTCAGCGACGTGCTCCAGCAGCAGGCCGGCATCAGCAGCGACGCGGAGCAGATCCACATCGATCTCGTGACCGGCCAGTCCACGGCGGGCCAGCTCAACGCGCGCTCGGTCGCCGAGGTCAACGTCGCAACCGGCGCCTACGACGTGCGCTACGGCAACGCGCTCTCGGGCGTGGTGGAGATCAAGCTCAAGGAGGGGACCAGCCACCTGGGCGGCGGGCTCACCACCGGAGCGGGCAGCTACGGCGGGCGCGCGCTCCAGATCGTGCTCAGCGGGCCGCTGCTCAAGGAGAAGCTGACCGGCATCCTCGACGTTTCGAGTTCTTTGTTCGAGACCCGCTTCCGTTTTATCGACCTGCCGCCACAAGGAGGCTACAGCAACTTCGGCGGACCGCTCTTCGCCTCGAGCCTCTACGCCCCCCTGCACTCCGGTTATGAGGACTCGTTTCTTGGATATAACTTCAAGTACGGCGACTTCTTCAGCCCGTCCGAGGACAACCGCTGGGCGTTCCGCTACGGCCTGACCTGGAAGCCGAGCACTCGCGACAAGTGGAACCTGAGCTTCTCGAAGCGCATCGCGATCGACCAGGGCTTCAGCCGCACCTTCATCACCGCCACCGGCGACGTGGGTGACCCCGCCTTCCCCTGGCGGTTCGCCCACAACATCGATCACGCGAACACGATCTTCGAGGACAACACCCAGACGTCGCTGGAATGGAGACGCACGCTGTCCACTTCCAGCTACGTCAATTTTCAGCTCTCGCGCTATCTCTTCGCGCAGCGCACCGACGTCCAGGGCAAGAACTGGACCCAGTACGTGCAGCCCAACGACCACGCGGCGTTCGACAGCAGCGACGTGCGCTACAACGACTATTTCTACGACACCGGGGACGACTACCAGTGGCAGGACCGGCGCACAGCGACCTGGGGTCTGCAGGGGAGCATGGTGAACCGGATGAAGCGCCACGAGGTCGAGTTCGGCCTGGAGCACGAGTTCCAGACCGTGCAATACGTCACGATCGAGGATCCGTGGATCGCGGACCCCAGCGGGCTGGGGGACTCGCACGACCTGTGGCAGGTGCACCCCTGGGTCGGGGATCTCTACGTGCGCGACCGGCTCGATTACGAGGGCTTCACCGGGAATCTCGGGGTGCGGGCCGACTACTGGTTCCTCGGGCGAGAGGCCGAGGAGGCGATGAACGATCCCAACAACAAGGGCATCACCCCGGAGGCTCGCACCAGCTTCCAGAACACCACGCGCTCGTTCTACGGCCGGCGCTACAAGCTCAAGCTCTCGCCGCGCGTGATCGTGGCGCACCCGATCACGGAGCGCAGCAGCTTCTTCTTCAATTACGGCCAGTTCAGCCAGATCCCCTCGTACCGCTACGTCTATTCGAAGCTCCACTCGATCTCGAGCGAATCGTTCCCGCTGGTCGGCAACCTGAACCTCAACCCGCAGGTCTCGGTGAACTACGAGATCGGGGCCAAGAACCAGTTCACCTCGAGGACCGCCGCCAACCTGACGTTCTTCGTCAAGGACGTCTACG
>VBOS01000058.1 GCA_005893185.1 Candidatus Eiseniibacteriota bacterium | reverse complement strand
ACTGATCCGAGATCTCCTGCGCGATCTTCTCGCGTTCCGACGAGTAGAGCGCCTTCGCGTCGTAGCTGGCTGTGATCTCGCGGATCGCGGAACGGATCTGCGGCTCCACGACCGTGCCCTCATAGTCCCTTCCGACCGTGCGATAGATCTCGGCCGCCTTGTCGGGGTCGAGGCGATAGAGGAGGGACGCCTCGAGGTCCATGGTGAGCCCCTCCTGCGATGGTACCTCGGCGGCCTCCTTGACCTGCTGGGTCTGGGTGCTCATCCGCACCACCCGCGTCATCGGAAAGACGAGATGCACGCCGGGGGGCAGCACGTTCTTCGAGACGATGCCGAAGAAATCCTTGACCCCGACGTGCCCGGCCGGGATCACCTTGAGGGGATTCGTGAGCAGGAACACCACCAGGAGCACGACCGCGATCACGGCGAAGCGTACTCCGCCCGTGCCCGCGGAGTCTCCGCCGCCCATTCGAAACACTCGCGCCGACATGAGGCCTCCTTTCCTTCGCGTGGCTTGAGAAACGTGGAGGGGTCAGTGTAGCGGGTTTCGCCGCCCCAAGCGGCGTGTGGATGCAACGCTCCGCGCGCCGCCGTGCGCTATCGTGCCGCCATGCCCGAGTTGCCGGACGTCACGCTCTACGTCGAGCACCTCTCGGCGCGGCTCATCGGCGCGACGCTGATGCGTGCCCGCGTCGTGAGCCCCAACCTCATGCGCACCGTCGAGCCGCCGCTCGCGAGCGCAGAGGGCCGCCCGGTGCGCGGCGTGCGGCGGATCGGCAAGCGCATCGCGCTCGCGCTCGAGGGCGATCTCTTCCTCGTCTTCCACCTCATGATCGCCGGTCGCTTCCAATGGCGCGAGCCAGGGGCGAAGATCCCGGCGCGACTGGGGCTCGCGGCGTTCGACTTCACGGCTGGGACGCTCGTTCTCACAGAGGCCGGTTCGAGGAAGCGCGCCTCGCTCGACGTCGTCGTTGGCGAGGCGGCGCTGCGAGCGCTCGACCCCGGCGGGCTCGAGCCGCTCGATGCGCCGCTCGACGCATTCCGCGTAGCACTGTTGCGGGAGAATCACACGCTCAAGCGCGCGCTCACCGATCCGCGGATCATGAGCGGCATTGGGAACGCCTACTCCGACGAGATCCTCCACCGCGCCCGGCTCTCGCCGCTCCAGCTCACGCGCAAGCTCGATGAGGGCGAGATCGAGCGCCTGTGGCGCGCCACACGCGAGACGCTCACGCTGTGGCTCGACCGACTGCGGCGCGAGGCCGGCGATTCCTTCCCCGAGAAGGTCACGGCGTTCCGAGAAGGCATGGCGGTGCACGGGCGCTACAGGCAGCCGTGTCCCGACTGCGGGGCGCCGGTCCAGCGCATCGTCTACGCCGAGAACGAGACCAACTACTGCGCGCGCTGCCAGACCGCAGGCCGCTTGCTCGCCGACCGCTCGCTCTCGCGGCTCATGCACGACGACTGGCCGCGGACGCTGGAGGAGCTGGAGACCTGACGGCGCGCGCCGCTCGACCCGGTGGACGGATCTCGCGACGCAGGCTCTCAGCGCCTCACGATCAGCTTCCGAGACTCGACCGTGCTCCCCGCCCGCAGCACGTAAGAGTACGTGCCCGGCGCCAGCCGCCCGGTGGCGACCGGCACCTCGTGACGTCCGGCCTCCCGCCACCCGTTCGCCAGCATCGCGACTTCACGCCCAGCGACGTCGTAGAGCCGGAGCGCGATGTCGCCCGCGTGCGGGAGCTCGAACGCGATGGTCGCGGCGGTGCGTGACGGATTCGGATAGCTCGGGCCCAGGATGGCGCGCCACGAGCGCGCGGTCGGAGTTGGTGGGATCGACGGCGACGCAGCGGACGAATCCGCCGGTCGGCGTGCCGCCGGCGAGGCCCGGGGGCGTGATGTTCGTCACCGTGGGAGCGCCGGTGTTCGCGTTCACGGCCCTCATCACGATGCCGTCGGTCGTCCCGTAGTAGAGCACGTTGGGGCTGTTCGCGGTCGAGATCCCGAGTGCGCTGATCCGATGCGCGCCCACGTTCGTGGCCGCCAGCGACGTCCAGCCCGTGATCGGATCCGCGATCGGGGAGTTGTCGTTGCGCCAGATCATGCTGGTCGAGCTGGAAGTTCCCGCCGCGTAGTAGAGCAAGTCAGAGTTGTTCGGGTCGAGGACGATCGGGTTGACGAAGAGCTGGTTGGTCGCGCTCGACGGCGTGAAATCGACGACGTTCGTGCCATCCCAGTTCTGCCGCTGAACCTGGCCGCCCTGGTACTGGGTGTAGAGGCGATTCCCCGCCACGGGGGAGACCTCCACGACGGTGCCGTCCCCGCCGTAGGCCATGATCCAGTCCGAAGCGCCGGGGGCGTTGCCGAGCTGTGAGCCGTTGTCTTGGGCGCCCGCCAGGATCACGTTGCTGCCGGCGTCCGGGGCGATCGCGACCGAGTAGAACTGGGTCACGTTGTAGCCGTGGTCGAGGCTCGTCCACACCATGTCGGGAATCGTGATGTCTGGAGCCTTTGCAATCCCGCCGTCACCGGCCGAATAGTAGATCTTCGAGTCTGCGGGACTGAACGCGCCCGCATGGAGATCGGGGTGATGGATGCGATCCGGGTAGAACGGGTAACCGCCGATGACCGTGGTGGCGCCTGTGGTCGCGAAGCCATCGGTCGAGCGATAGAGATCAGTTCCGCCGATGATGACGAAGTTCTCGTCGTCGGGCTTGACCTGAATGGTCTGGTCGTAGCCCGCCTGGGTGAAGATGTCCGGCGGCAGGCTGTCGGTCCTGTTCTCCCACATGCCTCCGGCTCCCGAGCCGTCGCCGGAGACGTACGTGTACTTCCAGAACTGGTGCAAGTTGACGGACGCCGTGTTGGCGCCATAGTTGAAGTAGTAGACGACGTTGGGATTCGACGGCGCGAGCCCGATGACGATGCGGTTGACGACGGTGGGGAACGTCGCGGGCTGGATGAGCGTCCAGACCGTGCCGATGACGGACCGCCACACCTTGATGAGCCCGCCGACCCGGGTGACGGCGTACATCACGCCGTTGGGGTTGACCGCAACTTCGGTGAACCCGGAATCGGCAGGCAGAACCGAGCTCCACGAGCCGCCGCCGTCGATCGAGCGATAGATCCCCTTGAAGGTCGCCGCCAGCACCTCGTCCTGACCCGCATTCGCGGGATTGGTCGCCACGTCGATCACGTAGTCGAAGGGATTGGTCGTCTGGGGCGTGCCCGACGACGTCGAGGGCAGAAGCGTCCAGGTCGCGCCGCCATCGGTCGACTTGAAGATGCCGTCCCCGAGGTAGAGCGAGCCCCAGCGCGTGGCGTTGGTGGTCGAGCCGCGAATCTCCCCGGTTCCGACGTACCATGTGCCGGTGCTGCCGGCGCGTCGGTCCTGGGCGATGCACGTCGTGCCGTGGATCTGTCCGGGGCTCAAACGCTGGGACCAGGACGCGCCGTCGTCGGTGGACCTCCAGATGCCGCCGGCCACGCTCCCGGCGAGCAGCGTCGTCGGACTGGAAACGTCCACGGCGAAGGCGCGGGTGCGCCCGCCGACGTTGTTGGGCCCGCGCTCCGCCCAGACGAGGGTCTGTGCTGCGCTCTCCGGACCGGGGCCGCTGCGAAGCGGGCGCCCGCGCCGGACGGGCAGGGCCCGCGCGAATGCGATCTCGCGCCGGTGAATGTCGCGGGGGATCGCGTTGGCGATCGGATCGCGCAGCATCCGGAACTCCATCTCCGCCTGCGCGTCCGCGTCATCGTCGGTGCCGAGCGATGCCGGGATCATTCCCGGCCGATGGAGCGGCGCGGCGGGGCGGGGCGGGTGGGCGGTGACCCGCAATTCGGGCGACGGCGGGATCGTCACCACCAAGGCGACGAGGATCACGAGTGCTGCGCGCACGAAGCCGGAGCGTTTCACCGCGCCTCCGATCCGAGGACTCTGGCGGCCGTGGGCTGTACCCGTGCGCCCTCCAGGGTATCAGCGACGTGGACATGGTCCAACCCAATTTCGCGCGAGGCGGAGACGCCCTCCAGCGGCCTCACCTACAACCTGCGGGTCGGCACGACGCCGGGCGAGGAGCGAGTTCCTTTCGGCGGTGGCCGCGCCCGACGGATGGCCCGCGGGACGCGGGCGTCGCCTCTGCGCCCGCGCTCGTCCGTTCGGCGGCTCCCGTACCTCCGCGCATGGGGTGATACTGTGCGGTCACATTGGATGGCTGCCCGACTCGCGAAGTGCGGCCCCGCAACAGGCGAAGAATGGAAGGGAGAAGATGCGATGATCCGGACCCTGCGAAACCCCCGTTTCATTGGAGCCTTGTCGCTGCTCGTGTCGGCGTCGTGGTGCGCCGGCGCGGCCGGCGCGCCCGCCTACATCCGCACCCCCGACATCAGCGGCAACCGCATCGTCTTCGCTGCGGAAGGCGATCTGTGGCTCGTGGCGGACTTAGGCGGCGTCGCCCGCCGCTTGACGACCCATCCGGGTAACGAGTACTTCCCGCGCTTCTCGCCGGACGGCAAGTGGATCGCCTTCACCGGCGAATACGACGGCAACCCGGATGTCTTCGTCGTCCCCGCCGAAGGCGGCGAGCCACGCCGGCTCACCTGGTCCCCGGGGGCCGACCAGGTCGTGGGCTGGACGCCCGACGGCGCCAAGGTGCTGTTCCGCAGTCGCGCCGAGAACCCGCAGGCGTGGGAGCTGTTCGCGATCCGCACGGACGGCTCCGAGCCCGAGAAGCTTCCGCTCGGCTGGGCCTCGCGCATCGACATGGACCCGAAGTCGGGCCTGTGGGCCTTCAACCGCGTGACGTCGGAAGGACGGACATGGAAGCGCTATCGCGGCGGCATGGCCACGGACATCTGGGTCGGCGACCCGAAGAAGGCGGATTTCCGCAAGGTCGGAGACTTCGCCGGGCCGCAGGAATTCCCCATGTGGCACGGGGGTCGCGTCTATTTCCTGTGCGACGATGGCGGCACCATCAACATCTGGTCCATGGGCCCGGACGGCTCGAGTCGCAAACGGCACACCGACTTCAAGGACTGGGACGCGCGCTGGCCGGCGATGAGCCGTGACGGCCGGATCGCATTCACGCTCGGCGCCGACCTGGAAGTGTTCAGCGCGGCGGACGAGTCGGTGCGCAAGGTCGACGTGCAGATCCCCAGCGACCGCCCGCTCACGCGCTCGCGCTACCCGGATGCGGCCCAGACACTCACAGCGTTCAACCTCGCTCCCAAGGGCGACCGTCTGCTCGTCGTGACGCGCGGGGAGATCTTCACCCTCCCGGTGAAGGACGGGCCGACGATGCCGGTCACGCACGGCTCGAGCGCGCGGGAGCGGGGGGCCGGCTTCTCCCCCGACGGAACGCGCCTCGTGTACATCACGGACGCTCCGGGCGAAGAGGAGATCTGCACCGTCGATGCGTGGGGACGGGGCGAGCCCAAGGTGGTGAAGCCGGCGGCCGCCAGCGGCTACCACTTCGCCCCGGGGTGGTCGCCCGACGGAAAGCGGATCGCCTACGCCGACCAGACCCATGCGCTGTACGTCGTCCCGGCGGAGGGCGGCGCGCCGAAGCGCGTGGACCGCAACGACCAGTCGCCGATCACCGACTACGCGTGGAGCCCGGATGGCCGCTGGCTCGCCTACTCCCGGGCCGCCCGCACCGGCTACTCCTCGCTGTGCATCTACGACAGCAAAGAAGGCCGCGTGCACACCCTCACGGCGGGTTCCACCAATGATTTCGGCCCCGCATGGGATCCCGAAGGGCGCTACCTCTATTTCCTGTCCACGCGCGCGACCAACCCGGTGCTCGACTCGAACGACGCCAACGTGATCGAGACGAAGAACACCGAGCCGTTCCTGCTGCTTCTGCGCAAGGATGTGCCCAACCCCTTCGCGGCGCTCAAGGGACTGCCGGACGAAGCGAAAAAGGCCGGCGCGGGCAAGGGCGACAAGGCGAAGCCGGAGGACAAGAAGAGCAAGAGCGACAAGGGGGAAGATGAGGCGGACAAGCCGCCGAAGCCCGTCGAGATCGAATTCGACGGCCTCGCCGACCGTTACGTTCAGCTGCCCAAGGTGGATCGCGGCCAGTACTCCAACATCGCGGCGACTGCAAAGTTCGTGTACTTCCTGTCGAATCCGATCACCGGAATGAAGGAGCAGCCGGGGATCTTCGAGGAAGGAGCTCCCGAGGCCACGCTGCACAGCTACGAGCTGGAGAAGAAGCAGCTGAAGTCGTTCGCGGAGGACGTCTCCGCCTATTCGGTCGCGCTCAAGTCCGACAAGATCGCCGTGATGAAGAAGCGCGGGGAAATCTTCGTCTACGACGCAGGCGCAGCGGCGGGCGATGCCCCCGACGCCAAGGTGTCGCTGTCGGCCGTGGTGGTCGAGCTGGACCCGCGGGAGGAGTGGTCGCAGATCTTCCACGAGGCCTGGCGCCGGGAGCGTGACTTCTACTGGGACGCCGACATGGGAGAACTGGACTGGAAGGCCATCGGCAACCACTACGCCACGCTGTTGCCGCGCCTGGCCGATCGCAGCGATCTCAACGATCTGCTGGGCGAGATGATCGGCGAGCTCAACACTTCCCACACCTACGTGTTCGGCGGCGATCCCGGCGTGGAGGTGACGCACGTCTCGACCGGGTTGCTCGGAGCCGACGTCCGGCGCGAAGGTGCTGCGTTCAAGGTGGTGCGGATCTACCACGGCGATCCCGCGGACAACGTGCGCTCGCCGCTGCACGAGCCCGGTGTCGGCGTGGCGGAAGGCGACTACGTCCTCGCCGTGAACCATCGGCCGTTCGCCGCGAATCTACCGTTCATCGCAGCTTTCGAGGACCTGGCGGGCAAGGACGTCGTGCTCACGGTGAACTCGAAGCCCGTGAAGGACGGCGCCCGCGATGTCGTCGTGAAACCTCTGGGGAGCGAAGGCGACCTCCGCTACGCCGACTGGATGCGCGCGAACCGCGAGTACGTATCGCAGAAGACCGGCGGAAAGATCGGCTACATCCATCTCACCGACATGCAGGCGTCGGGGATGACCGAGTTCAACACCTGGTACTACCCCCAGCTCGACAAGCAGGGCCTGGTGATCGACGTGCGGTGGAACCACGGCGGCTTCGTCTCGGAGATCATCCTCGAGCGGCTCAGGCGCCAGGTGGACGCGTTCTCACTGGCCCGCAACGGCAATCAGTCGACCTATCCCCTCCGCACGCTCAACGGGCCGTTCGTGGTCGTCACCAATCAGTTCGCCGGCTCCGACGGCGACATCTTCCCCGCAGCTGTGCAGATCGAGAAGCTGGCTCCGGTGATCGGCATGCGCTCGTGGGGCGGCGTGATCGGAATCTACGGGCTGCGGCCGCTCGTGGACATGGGACTGCTCACAGAGCCCGAGGGCTCGTGGAACGATCCGAAGCGGGGCTGGACCCTCGAGAACCACGGCGTGGATCCCGACATCGTCGTGGAGAACCCGCCGGCGGAGGTCGCCAAGGGAGTCGACGCGCAGCTCGACCGGGCGATCGCCGAGGTGATGAAGCTCGTCGCGCAGCACCCCCCCGCCATGCCCAAGCTGGACCCGGTGCGCAACCGCAGCCGCATCGCGTTCGGGAAGGAGCTCGGCCGGTGATCGGGCGGCGCGGGCCGGGATTCCGCTACATGCGCTCGACCAGCACCGCCATCCCCTGCCCGCCTGAGACGCACAGCGTCGCGATGCCGTAGCGGCCTTTGCCGCGCGCCAGCTCGTGGAGGAGCGTGACCAGGATGCGCGCGCCGCTGCAGCCCGTGGGATGCCCGAGCGCGATCGCGCCGCCGTTCACGTTGAGTCGCTCCCGGTCGAAGCGCAGATCACGGTCGCAGGCCAGCACCTGCGATGCGAACGCCTCGTTGAGCTCGACGAGGTCGATGCGGTCGAGCGTCAACTTGTGCCGCTCGAGCAGGCGCAGCACAGCGGGCACCGGGCCGATCCCCATGCGAGCGGGGTCCACGCCCACCGAGACGTGGCCGAGCAGCGCCGCCTGCGGCGTCACGCCGTGGCGCGCGGCCGCCTCCTCCGCGAGCACGACGATCGCGGCTGCGCCGTCGGTGATGGCGGAGGCGTTGCCGGCCGTGATGGTGCCGTCCTTCTTGAACACGGGCTTGAGCTTCGCCATCTCCTCGAGCGTGGCGTCGGCGCGTAGGTGCTCGTCGCGCTCGACGGTGGCTGCGCGCTTGCCCTCGCCCACCGTCACCGGCACCACCTCGCGCGCGAAGCGACCCTCGCTCCAGGCGCGCGCAGCTCGCCGATTGCTTTCGAGCGCGTACGCGTCCTGCTCGGCGCGCGAGATCCCGTACTCGGCCGCGAGCGTCTCGCTGGTCTCGCCCATGAGCTGGTTGCAGAGCGGGCAGAGATAGCCGTCGCGGTACATCGCGTCCACCAGCGGCTCGTCGCCGAGCTTCTTCCCCCAGCGCACGTCGGGCGCGAGGAACGGGATGCTCGACATGTGCTCGGTGCCGCCCGCGAGCACGACACGGCTGTCGCCGAGTCGCACGCTCTGCGCGGCGCTCGTCACCGCCTGCAGGCCCGAAGCGCACGCCTTGTTGATGGTGAAAGCAGGAGTCCCGTCGGGGAGCCCGGCGCGCCGTCCGACCTGGCGCGCGAGGTTGGGGCCGTTCCCGGCCTGGCGCGCGTGGCCGAAGATCACTTCGTCCACGGCGTCCGCGGGCACACCCGCGCGATCGAGCGCGGCACGTGCAGCGGTGCCGCCGAGCGCAGCTGCGCTCGATCCCGCAAGGGCTCCGCCGAAGTTGCCGATCGGCGTGCGGACGCCGCCCGCGAGCAGCACGCG
>VBOS01000423.1 GCA_005893185.1 Candidatus Eiseniibacteriota bacterium | reverse complement strand
TAGCTCTCGATCTTGACCCAGCGCGATCCCGCCTCGATCTGCCGGCAGAAGCGGACGGTCTCGTCGTAGTCGGGGGTCAGGCGATAGCCCGAGCGCTCGGCCTTGGTGCGCCAGTAGAGCGAGATCGCGGTGTCGGCGGAGGTGGTCGCGGCGGCCAGCGCGGCCGGCGCAGCGGGGCTCGTGGCGGGCGGGGCCGCGGCGGCGAGCGACGGGGCGATCAGCGCGGCGAGCAGCAACGCGACGGCGAGCATGCGCGCGAACATAGCACAGGGGCGCGCGCCCGCTGCCGATGCGCGTTCAACACGAGGCGCGGCGCCGGCCTTCAGTCCAGTCGCACGGCGATGTCGCCGACGCCGAGCTCGACGCTCACCCGCGCCGCGCCCACGCCGTCGCTCCAGCGAACTTTCCGGCCCAGCAGGCCCGAGACCGCCTGCGAGCTTCCCCCGTGGCTGAGCGTTGCGTCGCCGATGCCAACGGTGAGGTTGACCGACTTCACGCCCGCCTCCCTGGCGAGCACGGTCACGTCGCCGACCCCCAGCTCAACTCGCAGGTCGCCCGCGATGCCGTCGGCGCGGAAGTCGCCGACGCCCATCTCGGCGTCCACCGCGAGCGTCTTCGGCACGGCGATGCGCAGGGTCACCTCGAGCCCGTGGCTGCCGAACTTCGGCATGCCCTCCAGGTCGAGATAGCGCGTCCGGCCGGCGACGTGCGTGACCAGTCGGAGCTTCTTCGAGCGCTCCACGCAGCTGCTCCCGCCGTGCCGGCATCGGACGCCCAGCTCCGCCCGGATCTCGGAGGCAACACCGGCCTCGAAGATCAGCTCCCCGACCGGGAAGTGGACGCGCAGCTCCTCGATGTCCTGGGCGGGCCACTGGCCCTCGAGCGTCCCGAGGTTCTGCGCCCGTGCGGGAACGGGCAGTCCGGCCAGCAGCGCTGCGATCAGGAGCACGGCTCTCATGGCGTTCTCCGGACGTTTGCAGGGGGGCGCCGGCGGGCATGCCGGTGGGCCCCGGCGTGTGCTTCTACGCGCGAGGCCTGGAGGCGGTTGCAAGTCCCTTCGCTCACTTGGGCGTCAGGCGCAGCTGGCCGGCCTTCGCTTCTTGGTCCTCGGGGTGGCGGCGGAGCTCGAGCGTGTAGGAGCGGCGCGCCGCCCCGACGTCGCCTAAGGCTTCATGGGCCTGCCCGATGCGGGCGTCGATGCCCGCGGGCTCGCCGTGGAGCGAGCGCTCACGCTCGAACTCGCGCAGCGCATCGCGTGGGCGTGATTGCTGCAGGGCCACGACGCCGAGCAGCTCGTGCACGCCGGGCAGGAAGGGCCTCTTCGCCAGCGCCGCCTCGAGCCGGGCGCGGGCGTGGTCGAGGTCGCCGTCCATCATGTCGAGGATGCCGAGCAGGTGCAGCGCGTGGCCGTTCTCGGGGGATGAGCCCGCCATGCGTGCGAGATCGTGGCGCAGCGCCGACCGGTAAGCCGTGTCGGCGGCAGCTGCAGGAACGGCCTGCGTGCGGCGCCGGATTCCGGCGGGGAAGGCGCGATAGGCGAAGTCGCGCGCCACGGTATCGAGCGCACCGTCGCGCCGTACGAGCAGCTCGGCTACGTCGTCGGCGAACACCAGCGCCCATGACGAGTCGGCGTCGAGAAAGTCCAGCAGCCGGTCGCCGGGATCCTGGTCGCGATCGAGGACGGCGATGTCGAAGCGATACCGGCGGTCGAGCGCGCGCCAGGCCTCGGCATCCACGAAGACGCGCGGGTACGCATCGCGGATCTCGGGCCGGATGTTCTCGGGCTGCGTGGTCACGAACGGCAATCGGTCGCGGTCGGGCCAGCCGCGATGGGCGAGATAGCCGCCGAGGTGGAAATGGTTGAACATGCGGCCGCGAATGCCGTGGGCGGCCATGAAGTCGGCGGCTCCCGCGGGAACGAGCGCGCGGTCGAGCCCGATCCCGAGCGGCAGGTCGGGGCGGCCCCACTCGGCCACGCCGATCGCGATGCACGCGCCGCCGGAGACGAGCGCGCGCGTCCAAGGCGCGACGAGCCAGCGCGGCCCGCGGGGTGCCGGCAGCGCGCTCGCAGCGTCGCGCGCCACGAACGGAGCCGCGGCCAGAGCGTAGATGCCGATGAAGCGCTGCGATGAGATCGCGAGGGATGTGAAAGCCGCGCAAGCCAGCACCTCCGCGACGTCCCACCCACGCCGGAGCCCGTGCAGGAACGCGAGCAGCGGCCACGCCACGAGCAGCACTGGAAGCCCGTCGGTGCTGTGCGCGCTCCAATCGAGCGGCCATAGCTCGACGACGTTGCGGAAGAAGGGCTCGTTGCGCCACCGCGTCGCGAACTCGAAGGGCTGGAGCAGAGCGCGCATGCCGAAAGGGTTGGCGAACGAGACCGCGATCATGGCGGCTGCGATGAGCGCGAATCGCGTCACGACGGCCCCACGCGCCGGCGCGGGCGGATCGGCGGGAGCGGGGGGCCGTTTCGCGGCGCTAAGTGCGACGCTCAGAGGCTCGATGTCAGGCACTCCCGATGGCAGCCGCTGCGACGCGAAACGGCCCCCCGCCGATTCGCCCTTGGAGCGCGGGCGCAGCACGGCATCGATCGCGTAGATCGCAGCGATCCCGAGCCCGAGCCAGTACGAGATGTGGACGTTGGCCCAGACCAGGGCGACGGCGACGAGCCACCCGCGACGGTCCTGGCGCCCCGCGCGCCAGGCCTCGAGCACCCACAGCTCGGCCGCCATCAGCACGGCGACCAGGCTCTCCGGGCGGATCTCCGCGCGCTGCCGATAGGCGAGCGCCGCCCACGCCAGCACGAAGAGCGCCCCGAAGCCGCGCGCCCCCATGCTGCGCGCGGTCGCCCACAGCAGCCCGAATGCGGCCAGCATCGCAGCCCAGCGGTAAGCGAAGAGACCGCCCACGCCCCATGCCGACCACAGCGGCCAGATCAGCGCGCGGAATCCCCACGACGACGTCACCTGCGGGTCGCCGAATCCGGCCCAGGTCCACTCGTCGGTCCGCGGGAGGGCATGGCGCGACCAGATCGCCTTGCCGACGACGAGCAGCTGCCAGAGATCGGTGTCGTGCAGCCGATAGGACGCAGAGAGGACGATGCTGGCGGCGGCGAGCAGGCCCGCGACCAGCCAGGCCGGGTGACGGAGCGGGACCGGCGCTTGCGCCGGGCTCGAACGCGGCTCCCGCGGCCGCCGGCGGCTCAGTTCCCCGCCCCGGCCTTCGCGCGCCACGCAGCCGCCTCACCCGGCTTACCGATCGGGGCAAGCACCGTCACGAGCGCACGATCTTCGGCGCCCGGAATCCCCCATCACCTGAGATACAGCATCTTCCGTTGCATGGAGCGGCCGCCGGCCTCGAGGCGATAGAAGTACATGCCGCTCTCGAGCTCGCCGGGGCGGAAGTCGACCTGGTACCCACCTGCCGGCTGGATCTGGTTCACGAGCGTGCGCACATGGCGTCCCGCCACGTCGAAGAGCCGCAGCACGACCTTGCCACGCGTAGGGATGGCGTACTGGAAGCGCGTCAGCCCCCGCGCGGGATTCGGGACGTTCTGCCCGAGGACCATGCGATCGGCCGGAACGCCGGCGATCGGATCCACCGCCACGATGTGGATGGTGTCCGCGCCGCCGAATTGGTGGTAGCGCGCCAGGAACTCCTGCAGGTACTGGTTCGTGACGTCGGGGTCGTGAACGATCACCGTGTTCTCGTTGTTCGAGTTCTCGGCCGCGCCCGACCAGTTGTGCGATCCGGTCAGGGTCGTGGCGTCCCACGAGGGACTCTCGGCGTCGACGATCGCGTACTTGTGGTGGAGCAGTCCCCCGCCGGTCTTGAGCCTCACGTCCACGCCGCCGCTCACGAGCGCAGAGTACTGCGAGCCGGTGTCGGAGCTGTTGTCCATGTCGCCGCGCACCGGGAGCCCGGCGCCCTTCCGGGCGATGAGCGCGCCCGAGATGTCCGTCCGGGTGATCGTGAGCAGCTCGAAGCCGACGGAGTGCTGGGCGGCGTTGATCGTGGAGACGATGTGGGAGGTCGTCCCGTCCGACGGGCTGAAGTAGCACTCGACCGCGTGCCCGCCGATCATGAACCTGTGGGGCGTGTCGTCCAGCTTGCGCTGGCCAAAGCGCGACGCCGATGCGACCGGCGTATCGGATGTGCTGCCCCACATCTCGTTGAACTCCATCGTGTAGACGTTCGCCAGCGCCGGGTCCTGGATCTCGATCGAGTTCTGGTAGTCGTCGTTCGTGCCGGGGTCGGTCGGGTTCCACGACCCCGTCCACACCCACACGCTCTCGGGCGCGCCGCCGCGGCCGTCGATGACCACGAACTTGTCGTGCATGAGCCCGGCGCCGTTGTTGACCGGATCGAACGCGTCGCCGATGACGGGGATGCCGCCCGCGGCCAGCGTGTTGTAGGGGGCGTTGCTGCGATTGTCCTGCTCGCAGATGACGCGGACCTTCACGCCGCGATTCTTCGCAGCCACCATCGCGCTGGCAAGCGACGCGCCCGGCGAGCCGCTCAGGTTGTACAGGGCCGCGTCGACCGAGCGCCGGGCGCCGTTGAGCCGATTCACCATCCGCGCGGTCAGGTCGGCGTTGCCGTTGGCGGCGTGCAGCCACTGAACCGAGGTGTCAACGCTCTTGTTGAAGTAGACGTTCATCTGGCCGGTCGCGGGCGGCGCAGAGGCTGTGCTGAACAGGGCGATGGGCGTGAAGTTCCGTCCGTTCGCGTCCTCGGATCCCACCGAGTAGTCGTACACGGTCGCCGCCGTGAGTCCCGTCACGGTGATCGCGTGGGTCGTGACCGGCGTGAGGTCCACCACGCTGTCACCGAGCGACGTCGTCGTGCCGAAGTGGACGATGCTGGTGGAGGCCACGTCGGTGGTCCAATGGAGCTGCACCGAGGTCGGAAGGATGTGGTCCTCGTACGGAACCGTCAGGATGATCGGACCCGGATGCGCGATGATGTCGTCCGGGCTCCGCGGCGAGATCTCGTAGTCCGCCGTGTAGGGCGGTCCGGGCGCGGGCGTGCCGGGCTTGAACTGCTTGAGGATGCCGATGATGTCGAACACGCTCGGCGGCGGCGGGAAGGTGCCCGGAATGAACACCCCGGTGGTGCCCGACGCGTCGGTGATCGTCGAGTTCACCGAGTTGTATGTGACGCCGTTCACCCGCACCAGCCGGCCCTCGTTGGGCTCGGTGTAGTCCGGGTGGAACGTTGCGTTCACCGCCGCGCAATTGACGACCAGGGGGTCCGGCACCGGGCGCCCGGTGGCGACCACCTGGACCAGCGAGAAGTCGGGCTGGATCTCGGTGAGGCCGCGGAACTGCACAATCGATCCGGTCACGATCAGGCTGTCCCCGGGTGAGACCGTGATGGGGGGCGCGCCGAACTGGAACAGGTCGATTCCGGCCGTGCCGTCCTGGATGTAGATGTCCGTGTTCGTGCTGCTCCAGTTCACGGTGACGGTGCCGGTCACAGTTGCCTCGGCGCTGACGCCGTACGGCGCGGCGGCCACGCCCGATGCGTCGTTCACGTGCACCGACACGATGGGCACGAGCTTGAGCACGCGCACTTGCGGCTGCTTGACGACCTGCGCCAGCGTCCCCGCCGCAACTGCGGTCTTGAGCGTGAAGGTGGTCGTGCCGTTGGAGGCCGGAGCCGTGAGGTTGGAGATCGTGACCAACCCGCTGTCGGAGGTCGTGACCGCTGCGCCCGTGACGAAGATCGTGTCGTTCACGATCGAGGCGGCCGCGCTCGCGAACCCCGCGCCCGACAACGCGACGTCACCCAGCGTATGCGACCAGGACCAGGACGAAGGGACCACGATCGACAGGCTGGCGAGCGTGTAGGCTGAATCCTGCGCGACCGCGATCGCAAGAGAAGGGACGACGTAGCCCGCGTACACAGGCGAGGGCGTCGCGCGCCCGCGGCCGGTCCCGTTTCCGCCCGCTGCGAACGACGGCTCGGGCGCGCTTCCGGTGTTCTGCGGGTTGCGGCCGTTGGTCTGCAGGATGAAATCGTTGCCGTTGTTGTCCGTGTCCTGACCGGTCGCCGTGGATCCGGCGCTGGCCTTGCGCTCGGTGCTGGCCGTGGCGGTGGCCCGGGGCGCCGCCACGCCGCCCTCGGGAGCGTTCGCGCCGCCCCAGCCCACGCGGTCGATCTCGATCGCTGACGCGTCCAGGATGCGGACGTGGCCGTCGTCGGAGATACCGGTCGAGCCCCAGGCCCGATCGGTGGGCGTGGAGCCGGTGTAGTTGGTAGTGGTGAGCAGGTAGAACCCATGCGCCGCGATCGCGGAGCCCGCGGGCAGGGTCGTGTAGTCGCTGAAGCTCGCGCCGGTCTGGGACTTGTACTGGAGCTTCCAGCCCGAGAGGTCGACCGAGTTCGCGGTCGGATTGTAGAGCTCCACGAACTCGTCGGTCGCGCCCGCCGGGCCACGGCAGGCGACCTCGCCGATGACGACGTGGCTGGCCACGGCCCCGGCCGGCGGGACGGCCGAGGGGACGAGCGAGGAAACAATGGCAAGGGCAGCAACGGCCTGCAGGCACGGGATCCAGAGCGGGGCGCGCATAGAGACTCCACGGTTCGCGGTTGGAATCGAAGGGAGGTCCATCCAGATGGTATCAGGGCGGCCGATGGCCCAACAAGGTGCTGGCAACCCAGGGCGGGGAAGGACCATCATGCCCCGGCACCTGGCCACGGAGGGTGGATGGACGAGATCACGATTCGATCCGCGACCCGGACCGACGAGCGCGCCCTGGGCCGCTACGGGGGCGCGCTCATGCGGCAGCACCACGCATTCGATCCGCCGCGCTTCATCCTGAGCGAGAACCCGGAGGCGGGCTACGGTCGCTTCCTGGTGTCGCAGCTGGAGGAACCGGACACCGTCGTCCTCGTCGCCGAGCGCGCCGGAGAAGTGGTCGGGTACGCGTTCGCGAGCCTCGAGCCGATGAGCTGGAAGGACCTGCGCGCGGCCTGCGGGTTCCTGCACGACGTCTACGTGGACGCGCCCTCGCGCCGCGCGGGCGCGGGCATGCGGCTCGTCAGCTCCGCCATCGAGTGGCTCGAGTCCCGCGGCGCGCCCC